>JBJMNM010000082.1:0-5717 GCA_045804305.1 Gemmatimonadaceae bacterium
CGAGCAGCCGAGCGGGGTACGCGGGGTCCCCTGCGCGCAGCAGCATCTCGGCGTCAGGGTAGCTCGAGGTCCCGAACCGGCGTCGCGACTTCCTTCTTCATGCTCAGCACTCGACGCCACCACGCCAGCTTCAGCTCCTCCAGGCCCGTGCGGCCAGCGGCGCTGATGGCGTAGACGCCAAAGGCGTCGGGTGCCTCGATCGGCGCGGGCTCGTCCTCGCCCAACAGGTCCATCTTGGTGAACACCACGCAGTGCGGCTTGTTGGCCAGCTCCTCCGAGTACTGCTCGATCTCGGACCGCAGCTGATCGTACTCCGCCTGCCAATCCTCCGAGTCGATCGGGATGAGAAAGGCCAGGACGCGCGTGCGCTCGATGTGCCGGAGGAACTGCAGGCCGAGTCCCTTGCCTTCGTGCGCGCCTTCGATGATGCCGGGGATGTCGGCCACCACGAAGGTGCGATGATCGCTCATCTGCACCACGCCGAGGTTCGGTGCCAGCGTGGTGAAGGGATAGTCGGCGATCTTGGGACGTGCCGCGCTGATGACGGAGAGGAGCGTGGACTTGCCGGCGTTCGGTTGACCGACGAGCCCGACGTCGGCGATGAGCTTGAGCTCCAGCTCGAGCGTCTTGAGCTCACCGTCTTCGCCAGGCTGCCATTCGCGCGGGCTGCGGTGCACCGACGTGGCGAACCACGCGTTGCCCTTGCCGCCGCGTCCCCCCTTCGCGACGACGAACTGGTCGCCCGACTCGAGCACTTCGCCCACGATCTCGTTCGTCTCCTTGTTGCGGATGATGGTGCCGGGCGGCACGGGAAGGACGATGTCGGCCCCGGAGGCGCCGGTCTTGTTGGACCCGCTGCCGTGCTTGCCGCTCTCCGCCTCCCACGAATCGCGGTAGGTGAAGTCGAGCAGGGTGGCCAGGTTGTTGTCGCCGACGATGATCACGTCCCCTCCCTTACCTCCGTCGCCGCCATCCGGTCCGCCCAAGGGGGCGAACTTCTCTCGGCGAAAGGACGAGATGCCGGAGCCGCCATTGCCGGCGGCCACGCGAACGGTGACGCGATCGATGAACATCTAGGGTGTCTGGAGCGAAGGTAGAGGAGCGGTCTGGTTTCTTGTCACCGGTCCATGGCGCGACGTGTCGAATGCGCGCAGATCCCGACACTCGCGCTGCTCGTGCGGGCCGACATTACAAGCTACTTCCCGATCACCCGGGCGAGCAGCAGGCGAATCGAGCTGACGCGCTCGGCGCCGAGGTCGGGGATGAGCGCCTCGAGCGTGGCGACGAGCGTGGACGGGGAGACGCCGACATTGAGCGCGCCGTGCAGGTGCGAGTGAAGCTGCCGATCCTGCGTCGTGGCCGCGCACGCGGCCACGACGCAGAGCTCGCGCCGCGCGAGGTCCAGCCCGGGGCGGCCGAGCACCTTGCCGTACCCGTCCATGACCATCACGGCGTCGAGCGCCGGATGGAGGGTGTAGACGTTCTGGCGCAGCTTCTCGTACATCCCGTCGTACACCGCGTGGCAGGTGGCCTCGCCGCGAGCCAGCCACTCCTCCGCGCGGGCGGGATCCGCCGGATCATCCGGGCTCGGCGACGCGACCGGAACGATGCGGCGCCACTCCCGCGCCGCGTTGAGCGCGCGTGGAAACCCGCTGAACAGGTAGCTCTGGATCACGAGCTCGTCGATCCACGAATGAGGCACCCGCGCCGCGACGGCGGCGACGAACTGCTCGCGCATGGATGCTTCGCTGGCGGCCGCGATCGCCGCCGCGAGGCGCACGAGCGCCGCGGTCGGCGCATCGAGCTCGGTGAGCACGGCCTCGGCTGGACGCCTTCGGTGCTTGTGGCGGGCCGCCGGTCGCTTCTGCAACTCGTCAGACGGCAGGACGCACCTCGCCGACCACCTCGCCGCGCGTGTTGCGCAGCGGTCGGTTCATGAACTCCGCGAGCCGGGGCGGCAGGTCGCGCGGGAGGACGTCGTAGAATTGCAGCGCGCGGAGCACCGCCGGGAACTGGGCGCGCTGCGCGCCGTCCTCCACCTTCACCGTGATGCCGATCCCCTCGTCGATGATGGCGATCGAATGCACCCCCTCGGCGCCGATCTTGGCGATCACCTTGCCCTCGGTGGCCTCGATGAGCGCCGAGTCGAACCGGTCGGTGCCGCCGACGAGGAAGGGGCGGGTCTGCATCGCGTGCACGATGCGCGACGGGGTGGCCGACGAGCGCCGCGTGGCATCGGCCAGCTTGGCGTACGCACGGGCCATCGGCTCGAGCGGGAGGCCGAAGACGACGCAGCCGCAGCCGTCCACCGCCAGCACGATCTGTGACGCCGCGACACCGGTCCACTTGGCGACTTCGGAGAGGCCGTCGCGCTGCACGCGATGCTCCCGTCGCTCGTAGCCCACCGCGGGCCAGCCATTCGTGTGCGCGTGCGCGAGCATGGCCGCGTGCTTGCCCGAGCAGTTGTTGTGCAGCCGGCCCGGCCGATGACCGCTTTCCCGGAGGAGCTTCTGCCCGCGCTGCGCGAGCGGATCATGTGGACCGCAGGCGAGGTCGCCCTCCTCCATGCCGATCGACGTGAGCATTCCCCGCGCGACGGCCACGTGCTCCGGCTCACCGCCGTGCGACGCGCACGCCAGCGCGAGCTGATCGTCGCCCCAGCCGATCCGGTCGAATCCACCGCTCTCGATGAGCGGCATCACCTGGAACGGCTTCGCGCAGGAGCGCCAGTGCGTCACCATCCCCGGCTCGCGTGCGGCGCCGATGAGCGTCCCCGTGGCGTCGACGACGGCGGCATGCACGCGGTGCTGCGATTCTACGAGCGCGCCGCGCGTCACGACGACATCGAGGGAAAGCTGGTCCATACGCCGGGCAGCCGCTGGGAAAGGTGAACCGAAAGATAACCACCCCGCCCGGGCAATAGGGCTAGCGTCGCGACGTGAGCAGAATGCCCGTGAGCACCACGACGCCGCCGACGAAGGTGAGCGGGCCCGGCACCTCGCGGATGCCGGGCAGCAGCGCCGCGATCACCGTGGCGCCGATCGGCTCGCCGAGCAGCGTGAGGTTCACCACGTACGCCGGCGAGTGCTTGAGCGCCCAATTGAGACCGGTGTGTCCCAGCAGCATGGGTCCGAGCGCGAGCCCCGCGAAGATCGCCAGCTCGTGCGGCGGCTGGGGCGCGAGCGGCGCGCCCGCCATGACGGCGAGGAGCAGCAAGGTCAGAAAGCAGCTCCCGTACACGAGGGCCACATAGGGCCAGAGATCGAGCGTGGCGCGGAGCCGGCGTCCGGCGACGAAGTAGATCGCCGCGGTGATCGCGCCACCGAGGGCGAGCAGGTCGCCGAGGAGCGCACGCGGGTGTGCAGTCGAGTCCGCCGCCGAACCGGCGAAGTCGGGAAGCGCGACGATCAGCGCACCGAGCATCGAGATCATGATGCCGGCCCATTGGCGCTTCGTCGGTGCCTCGCGAAGCCATACCGCCGACAGCAGCGCCACGACGACAGGCTGCGTGTTCACCAGCACCACGGACGCGGCCACCGTGGTGAGCGCGACGGAGGCGTTCCAGCTCCAGAAATGGAGGGCGAGCAGCGCGCCGGCCGTGACGGCGATCGCGAGCTCTCGGCGCGACACGCGGCGCAATTGCCGCCATTCGCCGGTGATGAGCAGCGCCGCGGCCACCACGATGAGCGAGAAGCCGAGCCGCCACGCGGCGATGGCGAGTGGATGCGCCTGCGAGAGACGAACGAGCGGCCCGGAGAACGAGACGCCGATCAGCGCGAGCGCGAGGACGAAGGGCGCGCGCGGATCGCGCCGCGCCGCGGCCGGCGGCGACGCCGCGCTACGCGGCGCTGGTTCCCTCGCGGCCGTATCGATCCTTCACCCGCACCACGTCGTCGAGGTGCGGCGTGCTCGCCTCGAGGACGTCGCAGTCGGTGACGGCCTCCATGGAATGCACGGTCCCGGGCAGGTTGCGAAACGCCTCGCCCTCGTGCAGTCGCACGTCCTGCAGCTCGTCGCTGCCTTCGAGCTTCACGCAGTAGCGCATCTCGCCGCGCAGCAGGAAGATGGTCTCGTCCTTCACCTCATGGTACTGCACCGAGAGCGCCTGCCCCGCCTTGATGTGGAGGATCTTCCCCACGTACAGCTCGTTCGCGGCCCAGATGGTTTCATGGCCCCACGGCTTGGGCACGTGCCGTACTTCGGTTCGTTCACTCATGGGCGTCTCGTGATGGCGATGATGATGGCCGTGGTGGAGGCGAGCACGGAGGCAACCGCCCCCGCGATGGCGACGTAGTCCTTGCGATCGTTCGGATCCTTCTCCGGCACCGTGACCACGCTGCCCGGCCGCGGCTGTGGATTCGTGGACGGCAGGAGGAACCGGTTGCGCACCGATTCGAGCTTGCCGCTCGGCTGCACCACGTACGCATGGCTTTCGTCGGCCAGCTTGCTCGGACCGCCGGCCGCGCTGATGTAGTAGTCGATGCCTCGTCCGCGCACGTACGCCACCGTGGAGGGCTGGTTCACCGCGCCGCGGATGGTGACCACCGAGTTGTACGCCGGAATGGTGATGTTGTCGCCGTCACGGAGGATGAGGTTGTCGCTGCCCTCGTAGCGGCGGAGCGCCGACGACAGCTCCACGCCCACGCGACCGACGGTCCCCTGCGTGCGATTGAACACGATGCCATCCGCGTACGCCTCGTCCGTGAGGCCGCCCGCGCGAGCGATCAGGTCCGATAGGCGCTCCGACTTCGTCTTGAGCGCGTACGAGCCGGGGTAGCGCACCTCGCCCTGGATGGTGACGGTGCGCTGGAGCTCCCAGTTCGGCTGCCGGAGGATCAGGACGTTGTCGTACGGTTTCAACAGGATCTCCGGGCTCCCTGACGCAGGGAACGGCAGGCCCGGGGGGCCGATGTAGGTGCCGTCGGGCTTGCGCTCGAACAGGTACGTCGAGTCCAGCGGCACGCGCACCGTCGTCGCCGTCACCCCACCGTCACGACTGTCGGGCAAGCGCGCGATCTCCGCCTCTCGCAGGTACGCGCTCTCGAGCACCCCCCCGGCAAGCAGCACGAGATCGCGCAGCGTCGTGCCGGCGCGGTAGGGGAACCGTCCGCTCGTTCGCACCGCGCCGCCGATGGCCACATAGCGCACCGGACGGAAGGTGGTGAGCGAGAACACCCGGATGTGGTCGTCCTCCTGAAGCAACGGATCGTTCACCACATGCCCCGCCGTATCGGCGAGCGCGGCACGGAGCTGCACGTGCGTGGAGTCGGCGAGCACTCGGGTGATCAGCACTTCACCCAGGTACGTGTCGGGCTGCACGCCACCGGCCTGCCGGAGCGCATCGGACAGGCGCATGCCGGGCGTCAGTCCCTCGGGGCCCGGCTGGTAGACGTTCCCTTCCACCAGGATGCGATTCCGAACGCGCGCCGAGATCGGGAAGACCCGCACCACGTCGCCGTTGCGCAACGGCACCATCGGACCGGTCGTGCTGAGGAGCTGTGAGGACGCAACCTCGATCGTGACGCGATCGCGACCGGGAACCGTCCGTTCGGCGGCCGGCACGATCCGGTCGATCACGACCCGCTGCGCCGACGCGGACGCCTGGAATCCGCCCGCGTACGTGATCAGATCGTTCAGCGTCTCCGTGCCTTTCAGCTCGTACGTCGCTGGTCGCACGATCTCTCCGACGATGCGCACTCGCGCGCCGTGCACCGGCA
>JBJMNM010000083.1:0-5850 GCA_045804305.1 Gemmatimonadaceae bacterium
ACGCCGGTCCGGTGGTGATCGACTTTCGCGTGGAGCGCGAGGCGAACGTCTTTCCGATCGTGCCCCAGGGCAAGAGCATCGGCGAGATGCTGGTGGAGGCGTGATGAGCGAGCCCGTTCTCTCCCGCACCCCGCCACCGCCCCGACGACACACGCTGGTGGTTCGCCTGCACGATCGCCCCGGTGCGCTCTACCGTGCCATCGGGCTCATTCGGCGGCGCGACTACAACGTGTCGAGCCTCGTCGTGGGCGCCAGCGAGCGCGCCGGCACGAGCCGCATGGTGCTCGTCGTCGAGGCGGCCGAGGTGCATCAGGTCGTGCAGCAGCTCTCCCGCCTCGTCGACGTGCTCACGGTCGCGGAGATCGCGCCCGACGACGCACTCGTCGACGACTTCGTCCACGCGATGCAGCGCTTCGACCTCCGCCAGTCGGCGCGCGGTACCCAATCACGTCTTCCTTCCGCCCCTACCCCTCAGGAGCTCGCTCGATGACAACACTGTATTACGACAAGGACGCTCGGCTCGAGCACCTCGCGCAGCGCAGGATCGCGATCATCGGCTACGGCAGTCAGGGACACGCGCACGCGCTCAATCTGCGCGACTCGGGCCTCGACGTGCGCGTCGGCCTCCCGCCCAGCTCGCGGAGCCGCGCCGGCGCGCAGGACGCCGGGCTGCGGGTCGTCACGCCGGCAACGGCGGCGCGCGAGGCGGATCTCATCGTGCTGCTCACCCCCGATCACACGCAGCGCGAAGTCTACGAGACCGCCATCCTGCCGCATCTGACGCCTGGCAAGACGCTGCTGTTCGCACACGGTTTCAACATCCGGTTCGGCGAGATCGCGCCGAAGAAGGACGTCGACGTCATCCTCGTCGCGCCCAAGGCGCCGGGCCATCGCGTGCGCGAGGTGTTCCTCGAGGGCGGCGGAGTGCCGGCCCTGGTGGCGGTGCACCAGGACCGGTTCGGTCATGCGCTCGACGACGCGCTCGCCTACGCCAAGGGCATCGGCTGCACGCGCGCCGGCGTGCTCCACACCACCTTCGCCGAGGAGACCGAGACGGACCTCTTCGGCGAGCAGGCCGTGCTCTGCGGCGGCGCATCCGCCCTCGTGAAGGCGGGATTCGAGACGCTCGTCGCGAACGGCTACCAGCCGGAGATCGCGTACTTCGAGTGCCTGCACGAGCTCAAGCTCATCGTGGACCTGATGTATCGCGGAGGGCTGAACTACATGCGCCATTCCGTCTCGGACACGGCGGAGTACGGCGACTACACGGCCGGCGACCGCATCGTGACGGCCGAGACGCGCCGCGCGATGCAGACGCTGCTCGACGAGGTGAGGGATGGCTCGTTCGCGCGCCGCTGGATCGAGGAGAACCGGGCCGGCCGTCCAACCTTCGCGGCGCGGCGCGCGGCAGAGGCGGGGCAGCAGATCGAGACCGTTGGGCGCGAGATGCGCCGCATGATGCCATTTCTCGCCGCCAAGGAAGTGCTGCCGGGACTGCGCGGCATCTCGGCCGCGAGCGCGGCCGACCTCCGCGCGCCTATTCCGGCTGCTACGGAGCCGGCGACTGCAGCAGTCCCAGCTTGAGCGCCAGCTTCACGTAGTCGGCACGATGGGTCAGCCCGAGCTTGTCGTTGACGCGCTGCTTGTACGTATCGACGGTCTTCGGGCTGATCGCGAGCTGTTCGCCGATCTCGGGCGCGGTGTAGCCCTCGGCGATCAGCTGCATCACGGCGCGCTCGCGGTCGGTGAGACGCTCGAATCGCGCGCGCTCCGAGGCGTGCTCCTCGCGCCGCCGCGCGCCCTGCGCCAGCACGCGCGCGGCGGAGGGCTGCACGAATACCTCGCCGCGCGCCACCGCCCGCACCGCTTCCACCAGCTCGCGGTCCGCCGTGCTCTTCACGAGGTAGCCCGACGCGCCCGCCTCCAGCACCGGCTCCAGATACGCCTCCTCGGCGTGCATGGTGAGCACGAGGATCCGCGGGCTCTGCCCGCCGCGCGCGACGATCGCCCGCGTCGCGGCGATGCCGTCGCCCTCGGTCATCGAGATGTCCATCACCACCACGTCGGCGGCCGTGGTCGCGAGCAGGGCCACCGCGTCCACGCCGCCCGACGCCTCACCCACCACCTCGATCTCGGGCGCGGCGCCGAGCACCGCCCGCAGGCCGGTGCGCACGATGGCGTGATCGTCCACGAGCACCACTCGGATCGTCATCGTCCGTCCGCCGGCATTCAGTTCGTCAGTGGCACGGTCGCCACGATACGTGTTCCGCGTCCGGGACTGCTCGTCACCGCCAGCCGGCCATTCACCAGCGCGACGCGCTCGCGCATGCTGAACAGCCCCATCCCCGGGCGACGCTCCTCGGCGCGTCGTACGTCGAAGCCACGGCCGTCGTCGCTCACCTCGAGCGACGCGACACCCGGCTTGTGCATCAGCACGATCTCGACCTGGCTCGCGCCGGCGTGGCGCGCCGCGTTGCGCAGCGCCTCCTGTGCCACTCGATAGAGCACCGACGCGAGCGGCTCCGGAATGGGCTGGTAGCCTTCCTGCACGCTCACCTTCACGTCGAGCTGCTCCTGCGCGCAGGTCTGCCGGGCAAGCCACTCGAGCGCCGCGGCGAGGCCGAGGTCGTCGAGCACCCGCGGGTGCATGGTGTGGGCGAGCGTGCGGACTTCCTCGAGCGCCTCCGACGCGAGCTCTCGCAGCGTGGCGAAGCGCGCGTCGAGCTCGGGCGAGGTGCTCTCGTGCGCCCCGGCGCCGAGCTGCAGGATCACTGCCGTAAGGATCTGGGCGGTGGAATCGTGGAGCTCCCGCGCCACGCGCGCCCGCTCCTCGTCCTGCGCGCTGATCACCTGCGCCGCGAGGCGGCGCACGCGCGCGCGGTCTTCGGTCAGGCGGTCGAGCAGCGTGTTCAGCGTGGTGCCGATGCGCGCCACGTGGCGGTCGGCCAGAATGCTCGGCGCAACCCGCGCCTCCATGTCGCCCGCGGACACGCGCGCCGCAGCCGTTTCCAGATCGTTGAGCGGACGGAGCGCGACGTACACCAGCACGAGATTCACGACGAGGCTCAGGCCGAGCGCGACGCCGAGGATCGAGACCTCGCTGGCGGGCATATGCAGCTGCCGCTCGATACCCACGCCGATCAGCGCGGCGATCACGATGATCAGGTTGGCGCCGGCGAGCTTTCCGAGCAGCGGCACGCGGAGCACGCGCTCCAGCGTGGGCCTGAGCCGGACCGGCCGCACGACCATGGACTTCGTGGCGGGGGCTGGTGCGCTCTCCGTGGGCATGATCGCGTCGAGCATGCCTGTAATGTAGCGTCAGTTCATGAACGGCCGCAGCAACTGGTCGTCGCCGGCCACGAGCCATCGTGCGATCCCGCGCCCCATGAGCGCGCCGATCACGTTGCCCGTTCCCGAGTAGCCGCCCACCGCCCATACGCCCGGCCGGACCTCCGACACGACGGGCATGCCGTCCTGGGTGTAGCCCACCGTCGCCGCCCACCGGTGCGTGATGGGCGCCTGGACGCCGAGCGTGTCGCGGAGCCGCCGCTCCAGAGCGTCCTGCACCAGTGGCGTGGGCGTCGCATTGGCCGTCCACTCGCTCTCCCCGCCGAGATCGCGTCCGCCACCGAGCGCGATGGCGCCGTCCGGGCGCTGCTGCCAGTAGTCGTAGCCCCACCGCGCATATACCGGCCGTGGCAGGTTGATCTCGGTGGTGGGCTCGGTGGCGAGCATCTGCAGCCGCGCCGATCGTACACGTGCGCTGAGCTCCGGGAGGAGGCGCTCGAGGCCGCCGTCCACCGTCACGATGATGTGCTTCGCGCGCACGAGGCCACGCTCCGTGTGCACGCCCCGCGCGTCGATGCGCGCCACCGGCGAGCGCTCGAACAGCAGCGCGCCTTCGTCGAGCGCGAGGGTGGCGAGCGAGCGGCATCGCGCCAGCGGCTGAAAGGTGCCGTCGCCCGGAATGAGCAGACCCTGGCCCTCCGGCCCTGCATAGCGTTCGACGGGCAGGTTGTCGGCGCGCATCGCCGCGAGCTGGGTGAGGCAGTCGGCCCACTCCTCGTCCGACTCGGCGATGCGGAGCGAGCCCGGCCGCGACACGAGGGCCGGCACTTCGCTTTCGATGCGATCGAGCTCGCCGCGCGTGAGCTCGTAGAGCGCTCGTGCGCGCTCGCGCCCGAAGCGCGCGATGGCGTGGTGATGGAACAGCGCGAGGCCGGCGAGCAGAAAGCCGCCGTTCCGGCCGGCGGCGCCGCCACCGACGCGGCCCGCTTCCACACCGGCCACGCTGACGCCGAGTCGCAGCAGCTCGCGCACGCAGGTGAGCCCTGAGCCGCCGAGACCCACGACGCAGACGTCCACCGCAACGTCTCCGTCGAGACGCGGCAGCGGGGCGACCGACCCCGTATCCCACAGGGGCGTGCCGCGAGCATCGTGCGCGTCGGGATTCGACGCGTCGTCGGGCTTCGGAGAGGTCACAGGTGTGAAGACGGCGGCGAACGCCGCGCGCGCTACTCGAAGTCGAGTGCGAGGTCGAGCGCGGGGGCCGAGTGCGTCAGCGCACCAACGGAAATCCAGTCCACCCCGGTTTCAGCGATCCGACGTACCGTATCGAGATTCACTCCGCCCGACGCCTCGGTGATGGCTCGTCCTCTGACCAGGCGCACGCACTCGGTCATCTGCGCCGGCGTCATGTTGTCCAGCATGATGATGTCCGCGTTCGCCTCGAGCGCGGCCTGCACCTGTTCGAGGCGATCGCACTCGACTTCCACCTTCGTCCCGACCGGCGCGAGATCGCGCGCGCGCTTCACGGCCACGCTCACGTCGCCGTCCACGGCCGACAGGTGGTTGTCCTTGATCAGCACCGCGCTCGAGAGATTGAGCCGGTGATTGGTGCCACCGCCGGAGCGTACCGCGTACTTCTCGAGCAGCCGCCAGCCGGGCGTCGTCTTGCGCGTATCGAGGATCTTCGCGCGAGTGCCACGCACCGCGTCCACGTACTTGGCGGTGAGCGATGCTACACCGGAGAGACGCTGCATGAAGTTGAGCGCAACGCGCTCCGCGGCGAGCAGGGCACGCGCGTGACCCGAGAGGTAGAGGATCGAGTCGCCAGGGCCCACCCGCGCGCCGTCCTCCTGGTCCACGCGAATGGTGACCTTGGGGTCCAGGGTGCAGAACGCCTCGACGGCGATGTGGACGCCGCACACGACGCCGCTCTGTCGCGCCACCAGCCTACCCCGGGCGTGCCGGTCCGACACCACCGTGGCGATGGTGGTGAGATCGTTGAAGGCCCCGTCCTCCTCGAGGGCGTTCTTCACGAGGACTCGCAGTTCTTCCTGGCTGTATGGAAAGCGCAGTGACCCCGCTCCGCCGATCGCCGGCGTGGCGAGTGGAGTGATGGTGCGAGGCGCACGGGCACGTTCGGGCTGGTGACGCTCCATTTCCACTCCCTCTAGTGCGGCACGCGGCGCTATTCGCCGGGGTCGACCGTCGTTTCGGGAACGGGGCTCAGCGGATGCTGCCCCCCGATGGCGATCATGCGCTCGATCGCACGGCGCGCCCGAGCGGCGACCGGTGCGGGAACGGTGATGCGATGCGTCATGTCGAGCAGCGACTGCCGCACCTTGGGTAGCGTGGTGACCTTCATGTACGCGCAGACCGCCCGGTCGTTCGCGGCGAAGAAGCGCTTGGCCGGATTCTCGCGCCGCAGACGATACAGGATCCCGACTTCCGTGGCGACGATGAACTCGTCGTTCGGCGACAGCGCCGGCCGCTTGATCATGCCTTCCGTGGAGAGGATCTGTACGCCGGTCGGGTCGATGTCCCCCGCGCTCATCGCCTCGAGCA
>JBJMNM010000084.1:0-2483 GCA_045804305.1 Gemmatimonadaceae bacterium
CGTGCTGCACGAGCCATTGTTCTGGACGGCGCTGAGGAACACGCTGTACTTCGCGGTCGTCGGCGGGCCGCTGACGGTCGCCGCGTCGCTTGGCGCAGCCCTCCTGGTCAATGCGCGCGCCCTCCGGTGGAAGGCGCCGGCGCGCCTCGTGTTCTTCGCGCCGTTCGTGACCACGCTCGTGGCGGTCGCGATCGTGTGGCGCTACCTGTACCATCCGCGGTACGGCCTGCTCAACTGGTTGCTCGGGCACGTGGGCGTCCAGCCAATCGACTGGCTGGGCGATCCGCGCTGGGCGATGCCCGCGGTGATCCTCATGGCCACGTGGAAGAACTTCGGCTACAACATGCTGATCTTCATCGCGGGGCTGCAGAACATCCCGCGCGAGCTGCACGAGGCCGCCGCGCTCGACGGCGCGACGCCCGTTCAGCGCTTCCGCCACGTCACGCTGCCGATGCTCGCGCCCACGATGTTCTTCGTGGTGATCGTGACGATGATCGGCTACCTCCAGCTCTTCACCGAGCCCTATGTGATGACGGGTGGGGGACCGCTGCGAGCGACCACGAGCCTCGTGTTGTACATGTACGAGGAGGGATTCCGGTGGTGGCGGCTGGGCGTGGCGGCGGCGATCTCGTTCCTCCTCTTCCTGCTCATCGTGACGTTCACCTTCGTGCAGCGGAGAATCTCGCCGCGCGCCGCCGGATGACGCGCTCGCGATCGGGCCAGGAGCGCGTCTCCTCCCTCGCGCTCCACACCGCGCTGGTGGTGTTCGGGGCGTTCTCGCTGCTGCCGCTGCTCTGGATGGTGAGCGCGTCGTTCATGCAGGCTGGCGAGGCGTCGACCTCGCCGCCACCGCTGCTGCCGCAGCATCCCACCGCCGCGCATTATCGTGACCTCTTCGGGCGGCTGGCGCTCGGGCGGTATGCGCTCAACAGCGCGATCATCGCCGTGCTCACGACCACGTGTGCGCTCGCGATCAATTCGTCGGCCGGGTATGCCTTCGCGAAGCTGCGCTTCCGTGGACGGGACCGGACGTTCCGCGTGCTGGCGGCGGGGCTGGCGATCCCCGTGCAGGTCGCGATGCTGCCGCTCTTCCTGATGATCAAGGCGCTCGGCCTCGTGAACAACTATGGCGGCGTGATCATCCCGGGGTTGGCGAGCATCTTCGGGATCTTCCTCGTGCGCCAGTACGCGCTCGCCATTCCGGACGACCTGCTCGACGCCGCGCGCATCGATGGTGCAGGAGAATTCCGCGTGTTTCGCTCGGTCGTGCTGCCGACGATCCGTCCCGTGCTGGCGACGCTGGCGCTGTGGACCTTCCTCGCCACGTGGAACGACTTCATGTGGCCGCTCATCGTGTTGAGCGACGACCGCCGGTACACGCTGCCCGTCGCACTCGCCGGCCTGATGGGCGAGCACGCCCAGGACGTGGAGCTGATGATGGCCGGGGCCGTCGTCACCGTGCTGCCCGTGCTGATCCTCTTCCTGATGCTGCAACGCTATTACGTGGAAGGGGTGACCGAGGGCAGCGTGAAATGAAGACCGCCACGCGGCCCCCGTCACCCGCCCAGGATCGCGCCGTTGCTGCGAATGACGTCGCGGTAGTAGTGGGCGCTGGCCTTCGGCGTACGCGCCTGCGTTGCATAGTCCACGTGCACGATGCCGAACCGCTTGGAGTAGCCCAGGCTCCATTCGTAGTTGTCCAGCAGGCTCCAGGCGAAGTAGCCGCGCAGGTCGGCGCCCTGGGCGATCGCGTCGCGCGCCGCCTTGAGATGTTCCCGGTAGTACCACACGCGAAGGGGATCGTCCACCCGTCCATCGATGGCGTGGGGCGCGTCGTAGAACGCGGCGCCATTCTCCGTGATGTAGAGCGGAATCCGACCGTATGTCTCCGTGACCCAGAGCAGCGTGCGCGTGAGCGAGGGCGGATGCACCTCCCAGCCGGTCTCGGTGTACGCGTGCTCGGGCTGCCGCACGTATGCGAGGCGGACCGGCGGCGACGTCGGGTCGTCACGCACCACACCGCGCGTGTAGTAGTTGATGCCGAGGAAATCGATCGGCTGGCCGATGAGCGCGTAGTCGTCGGCGGGAAACTCTGGCCACGCCTCGCCGAAGATCTCCTTCATCTCGTCCGGATACGCGCCCTTGAAGACGGGCTCGAGATACTGGCGGTTCATGTACGCGTCGCCGCGTTGCGCGGCTCGGGCGTCTTCCTTGTTCTTCGTCGCCGGGTCCTTCGGCTCGAGGTTCACCACGAGCCCGATCTGGCCGGCGCGCGCCTCGGCACGGAAGGCCTGCACGCCGCGCCCGTGGGCGCGCAGCAGGTTGTGACTCGCGATCGGCGCTTCGAACATGTTGCGGTGACCCGGCGCGAGCACGCCGTGCAGATAGCCGCCGTCAGTCACGACCCACGGCTCGTTCAGCGTGGCCCAGAGCGGCACGCGGTCGCCGAGTCGGCGATAGACGGCCGCGGCGTACTCGCCGAA
>JBJMNM010000085.1:0-3020 GCA_045804305.1 Gemmatimonadaceae bacterium
CCCTCGGTCTCGGATGGCGCTTCCACCGCCCTCCGGGCGCGTCGAGCGTATCGCTCGATCAGCGCTTCGAGCGCCGGCGTGAGCTCCCCCGCCAGCACCACCCGGGCGCCCTCCTTGGGCAGCTCGCCCATGAGCGTCTCCAGGGGTTGCGCGTCGGCCATGCCGAGTATGGGGTCCAACCAGGCGAACACGACGCCGCGCACGCTCTCAGCCTTGAGCGCGGAGCCCTGCAACAGGGTCACGAGCTCTGACGGCGCGCCGGTGACAACGTGCGCGGGCGCAGACTTGAGGAGTCGGGCGGCACGAGGGCTGGCGGTTGCGGCGATCACGCGGACGCCCCGGTCACCGGCGACGCGCACGATGGCGTCGGCGGCCGCGGCCGCGCTCTCCGCGTCGGCGGTCACGACGAGGAGCTGGGTCTCGGCCCGGGCCGGTTCGATCCGATCCACGAGCGTCGTGAGGACGCGCTCCGCTCCGGACCAATCGAGCGGCATGACGTGCACGGCGTTCTGGCCGCGGGTCACACCCGTCGGCTCTTTGGCTTCACTTTCCACGGGCTCCCTCGCTCCGGTCCGGGCGCATGCAAGCGCGCCATCGAGTTGTCAAACGTCCATGGAAGGTAGCCGGCCGCGCCCTCCGCGGGTATATCTTCGGCGTCAGGGCGAGGCCTCAGGCATTGTTTTGCGCCTCCAGGCGGCCAAAGGGTGACGCCGCGGCCTGCGGTTGCGGCACGTTAGCCGTCCCTCGAACGGAGGAGCGCTGTGAACATCGCCGTGCAGCTGGAGCCCGCGGCCGGCTTTCCTCCCTCCGTGGAATATCGGTGGGATACCGACACCGACATTCTCAGCGCCCGCCTCGGCCCCGCGGACGGCGGCGACGGCGTGTCGGGGTCCGTGGAGCTCGAAGGGACCGACGGATCGTGGCTCGTCCTCGACGTTGCCCGCGGACGCATCAGCGGTCTGGAGGTAGCGGTCTGGCCGAATGTTCAGAAGCGAGCGACGCTACGCCCGCCCACCGCGGTGGAAGACGCGCGCGTACTGGTGTCGCTCCGCTCGTCGACCGGCGGACCACTGTCGCTCGAGGTCACCACGCCCCTCGCCGCCGAAGCGGACGCCGCCGAGCGTGTGATCCATTTTCGCGTCGGCGCCAGGCGAGAGGTCCGCACGGTGCGCCTTGGCCGCGATTTCCTGCTGGACCTGGACCCGCAAAGCCGGATCGCGGGCCTCTGGCTTCTCAACGTGCCGCCTTTACCCTCCTCCTCACGCCGCATCCCGTGATTACCACGATCGTCCTCATCCGCGCCGAGCCCTCGTCCGTCCCCGCAACGGCGCAGTACATCGCCGAGATCGACGGCGTGACGGACGTCTACTCCGTGAGCGGCGACTGGGATCTCGTCGCGATCGTGAAGGTGGCGGAGTATGACCAGATCGCGAAGGTGGTAACCGAGGCGTTCCCCAAAGTACCCGGCCTGCAGCGGACGCAGACGCTCACGGCGTTTCGGGCCTACTCCAAGAAGGATCTGCAGCAGGCCTGGGACATCGGAGTGGAGTGAGCACGGGTGGGCGGATGGCGAGGCCGGCTGCCTTGCGGGCTACTGCTTGGGCGGGTCGGCGCACCAGTTGTTGGCGCCGCGCGCCAGCTCGTGCCAGCGACCATTCTGAAAGCCCATGATGATGAGGTAGCTATCGCCGCCGACGCGCCATCCCTCGAGAATGATCTCATCCACGCCCTCACCGGTGATGTCGGCGTGGTCGATCAGGCGCAGGAACTCGGGGACGGAATCCCGGCCGGTGTGGGTGAAGGTGGGGGCGTAGCCGCCGCGGCTCGCGTCGGCGTCGGCGATCACGAAGAGATGCCGCTGCCTGCCAGCGCCACCGCCACCCCGTTCCATGAACGCGGCAACCAGAGTGGGCTTGGCCGTCGCGCCCGTCCGGATGGCGCGCACGCTCAGGTCGAGGTCGGTCTGGTCGCCGGCGGTCAGGCCACCGAGTGGCCCGGCGCGCGTCGCCACGGCTCGGGCGCTGTCTTCGTCCGCCTTCTCGATCGGCGACTGCGAAGATGTCGCGGGGAGGGGATCGCTTGTGCCGAGCAACTCGATCGAGGCAGAAGTGGGGCCGTCGGCCAATGTGGCGGCCGCGAGGGGACGCAAAGCCTTGCATCCGGGGAGCTTGTAGAGGGGATCGTTGCCCTCCCACATGCCGCGGCGGATCACGGCGTTGCCGAGCGAGCGGCCATCCTGATAGATCGCCACTTCGGATCCGGCCTTGAAGTAGAGCTGGTCGAAGCTGCGCCACCCGTTTGCATCCAAGGTGATCGGACTGATGCGTCCATGCCCGATCGTCGCGACGGGAAGGAGGCGAGGATCGGAACGCTCCCCGAACATCAGGAAGAGCACGGTCGGCTTGCCAGCCAGGCTTGTCTGGAACTGCTTGGGGGGCGGCTCCCCCTCGGCGCGCTTGTCACAGCCCACGGCGGCGGTTAGGATGCTCGCGGCGACTGCACCCCCGAAGATCGCCCGTAGCCGGCGCGCCACAGGGCAGCACGTGCCGGACGGCGCATCGGCGGACTGCGGTAGGTGGAGAATCCGGTGCATGCGAGTGTGGTGGGCAACCCGGCGTTGAAGGTCCGAGCCGTACAACGCCAGTTGGCGGCGCTCCTGCCGGAGGCGCGTCCGGTTGGAGCGAGCGCGCGCGCGCTCGAGATCGCCGCGCAGACTAACGACGCGCCGCGCCTCATCAGCGCAACGGTGCTCGAGGGCGGTGCGCTGCGCGCCCGTCGCGTGTTCGAGCCGGCCCAGCTGGGCTTCCGCGCCTTCCTGGACGGCACCCAGCAGAGCCAGCCGGTCTCCTATCTGGGCGGGGCGCCGATAGTGGTCGGGCACGCCGCTGCGGTGATCCGCGAGCGTCGGAACAAGCGCTTGCACACCTGGTTCACGCCGCTCGTCGAAGCTCGCGTCTATTGCCCACGCGTCCTCGTCTCGAAGCCGACCTGGGAGGTGCTCAAGTCGGTGTTCGGCGCGG
>JBJMNM010000086.1:0-2503 GCA_045804305.1 Gemmatimonadaceae bacterium
CCCGTCCGGGAGCTGCGCGGCTTCCGGCGCGTGCAGCTCGCGCCGGGCGAGCGCCGCACCGTGCGCTTCACGCTCGACGTGCGCGACCTGGCCTTCTACGACGCCGGCATGCGACACGTCGCGGAACCGGGCGCGTTCCGCGTGTTCGTCGGCGGGAGCTCAGCGGTGACCAGGGAAGGCCGCTTCACCTTCGCGACGATCACTGGGCGCCCGGCCGAGGTACCGGCATCCTGTCCGGTCGCTCGCTGACGCGACGCAGCCCGCCTCGAGGCCATCCGAGGCGGGCTGCGCGACTCGTCGACCGCTACTGCGCTACGCCTTGCGGTCCAGGCACGAGGTGAACAACGGATTCACCTGCTCGCTGCTCGGCACGGGGAAGTTCTCGTCGGTGCCGTAGTTCCCACCCTTGAAGTAGGCGCCCGTGGGGAACACCTGAGCATCCGTGCGCCCGTAGTTGCGCACCAGCTTCCGAAGGTCCGCGAGGCGCTGCCCTCGTCCGAACGTCCAGAAGGCCCTTTCACGGTACAGGAGCGTGATGGCCTCGTCCTTGTTGGCGGGTGTCGTCGTGAGGAGGGGCATCACCGCCACCTTGTAGTTGCCGATCGTCTGGCCGGCGGTGCGCAGGTTGTTGAGGATCGTCATCATCCCCGGAATGTCCGACGCGTTCGCCCTGGCCTCGGCTTCGATGAGCCGCGCGTCGATGCCCGAGGCGATGACCAGCGGATCGAATTGCCCGCGGTACAGCGCGCCGAGATAGAAGGGCGTCGTCACGCCGTCTTCCGCCTGCACCTTGGGCGTGAGCTGGTCGCCGCGCAGCACGGGAACCCGCGGGTCGTTGGCCGACGCGAACGGCAGCGCGTTCTTGATGACGTTCGGCTGGCCGTTCACGACGTCGCTGCTGTCCCCCACGCTGATGCGGGCCGTCGAGTTGTTGATGCTCCACAGCCCATTCGAGCCACTCGTGGCCGAGAACGTCATCACGTACTGGTAGCTCGTGGGCACGCCCGTGACGAATGTTGCCGCCTGCGCATAGTTGCCCTGCGCCGCGAGCACGCGCCCCTTGAGCACGCGTGCGATGCGGTTGATGTACACGCTTCCCGCGTCGGCGCCATTGCTCAGCTGGATCGCCGTGTCGAGGTGAGCCGAGGCGCTGTCGTACACCTGCATGATCCTGAGCGGCTCGCCGTTCGTCATCACGCCGTTGACCGTGTGGCCGAGCGGAATGCCGTTGCAGTAATTGTCGGCCAGCGTCATCTCGAAGAAGGCGAGCTCCATGTACATCTCGCCGATCAGCGCTGCGCTGTCCGGCGTGAAGGTCTTCATCGAGGAGATGGCGTCACGGATGAAGCCGCGCGACTGTGTCGTGCCCCCGTAGTTCCACGAGATCAGCGGATCCGTGTTGCGCTGGTCGGCGCCGATGCGGCCCGCCTCGAAGTCCGCGTTCTTGTACTCGTCCGCGAGCGTCCCGCCGTATTGCCAGATCGATTCGTTGCCACTGCCGTTCACGACCTGCTTGAAGCGTCCGAGCGCGCCGACGCGCAGCGCCAGTGCCGCGGTGGGGTTCGCCGTGGCGGACGGATCCACCAGCCCGGGATTCTGCGGCGCGAGCAGCTCGCCCTTCACGCGGTCGCAACCGGCTACCAGCACGATGGACATCACACCGGCGGCGAACGCCAACCGGGTGCGATCAATCGACTTCGTCATGAGTGTCGTCCTCGGTTGGGGTCAGTACTTGAGATTGAGACGGATCGTGAAGTACGTGGGCGGCGGGCTGGTGTTGAAGTCGTTCTGCACCTCCGGCCGCGCGGCGGTGGAGCTGCCGACGCCGTAGTTCTGTTCGGGATCGACGCCCGTGAAATTCGTCCACACGTGCAGGTTGCGAACGCCCAGCACGAGCGTGGAGCCGGTCTGGGCTCTGATGGTCTGCGTCACCCGGTCCGGCAGGCTGATCACACCCGAGAGCTCGCGGAAACGCCACGCGTCGAACGGGACGAAATAGCCCACGCGTGAGGTGTAGGTGGTGCCATTCACCTTGGTTCCATACGTCACCGCGACGGCGCGCGCCTGGAGCCAGAGCGGCTGCGTCGGGTCCTGCGTCTCGCGGCACGCCTTCGGTGCCGACGAGCACTGGAAGTAGTTGCCCTCGAGCGTCTTTCCGCCGCCGCGATAGTCGAACAGCGCGTTGATGCGCAGCTTGCCACGGAACAGGTCGATGCCGTTCTGGATGGAGATGAGCTTCGTGGCGAAGCCGACGCCCTGGAAGCTCAAGGCCGTGTCGACCTGCACTTCGGACTGCTGGATGATGCCATCACCGTTCGCGTCGGCGAAGGTGTAGTTCCGATACCACTGGCCGAAGAGCGGACCACCTTTCCGCTGCTGCGTCACCGTGCCGGCGCCGATGACGCGATCGAGCCCCGTCCCGGGATCGGTGCCGAGGTCCAGCCACTTGTTGTCGTTGCGGGACGCACTCACCGTCACGTCCCACGCGACGCTCGGCAAGTCG
>JBJMNM010000087.1:0-3896 GCA_045804305.1 Gemmatimonadaceae bacterium
ACCCACTCGCTTCTGCACGGTGAGCGCGGCGGGTGCGGAGTCCGGGGCTGCGGACTCCCTCAGTCCCTTCATCGCCCGCATCACCGCGAATGTCGCGCGGCGGAGATGTCCGTCGGCGGCGCGGAGTCCGCGGATCACGCCGTAGTCGCCGGCCTCGCTCACGATGAGGCCCTTGATCTGTGGCTTGCTCGTGGCCCACGCGAGCGCGGCCCACACCGCGCGCTCCTGGCTCGCCTCGCCGTGCGCTTCGGGGTAGCCGCCCGTCGCGAACACCCAGTGCTCCTTGTTCGACGGCGTCGCCTGCATCCAGCGATCGGCCGCGCCGCGTGCGGCGTCGAGCGTCTTCACGCCGCCGGGCGAGGGGAAGAGCGTGAACCCGACGACGTCCACCGGTGACCCGCGGCCGACGGCCCAGGCGTACAGGGTGCTGTCGCGCCGGTCGTATGCCGACGCCGCCACGCCGATCTTCGTGCGTGGCCGGACGCGCTTGGCGATCTCCGCGGCGCGCGTGAGGAAGCTTTCCCAGTATTCCGGCGGATGCGCGCCGGCCGCGCGCGTGCCGGCGTCATACGGGTCCTGCGCGGGGATCAGGATGTCGGGCCGGAGCCGCCGCATGACTTCATCGATCGTGCGCAGGCGCTGCGCATCGTTGAACGTGCGGCCGGGCAGCGGCACGAGCTTGCTCGCGTATCCGAGCGTGACCACGACGACGGTGCTGTCGCTGCGCACCGTCTCGAGCACGTGCGCGAGCGAATCGAGCGCGGCACGGTCCATGGCCTCGGGGACGAGCACCACGTTCACGACCGCGACGCCCATCGTATCGGCGAGGGCGAGGTCGTTGCGCACGGCGAGCGTCGCCGGCGCGCCTTCCATGTCCTCGAACACCTTGAGCCCCACCTCGAAGTCGCCGTTGGGGCGCTCCTGCAGCCGCTCGACGCCCGGATCGTGGATCCCGTACGAGTTCACCGCCTGATCGGCGGGCGTGATGCGCGTGACGAAGATGATGAGATACAATCCCGCGACCACGGCGAGACCGAGTCGGAAGGTGGCGGCCGCCCGACGAAGCGCCGGAAACGCCGGGGCGATCATCGGCGTGAAGAAGAAGAACGGCGAGCCGAGGATGAGCGGCGTCTGCGTGACGAAGGCGAAGGTGGCGGTCGTGGCGGCCAGGAAGATGAGCGCGATGCCCGGCAGCGGCGTCCCCCGCGACGCGATGAAGCGCAGCACGGCATCGACCGCGATGAGGATGTCGTAGGCGGCGATGAAGAAGCCGAGGAAGGGGTTCACCAGCCGGCGCACCGCGGCGTACAACGCCTGGACGGCGAACAGCACGACGGTGAACGGCCAGATCCAGTCCACCTCGGTGAGCGCGCGGCCGGTGATGCTGCTCGTGGTGGCGAGATGGATCAGGAGCGCGGGCACGACGAGAAATCCGGCGAGGGCGGAGAGCGCGACGAATCCCCGCGGGAGGGTGCGCACCTGCGCGATGCGCGCGGCGAGCACCACGTTCCAGACCAGGACGACGGCGACGAGCAGGAGCTGCAGCAGCGGCAGGAAGGTCCCGAGCATCAGCCGCGCGTCCTCACGTCGCTGCCGACGGCGGTGGGGGCGAGGCGGCGCACGAACACGTCCAGCGCCTTGGTGCCACCGGCGGTGTCTCGGGCGAGAACGTCCACGAGCGCGAGCCCGCGGTCGGGGAACGAATGAATGCTCACGTGACAGGGATCGAGGAGGAGCACGGCGGACACGCCACCCGTGGGCGCAACACGAACGAGCGGAGCGCCGACAGCCGTGAGCCCGGCGGCACCTGCTGCCGCAATGAGAAGGCCGCTGAGGAGCGGCGCATCGCGTAGCGGGCCGGGGGCGACCCCGGAGAGATTGGCGCTCACGTGCGTGAGGGGATCGGACGCCGTCACGAGGTCACGTGGGCGAAGTCGGTCATCGAAGGAATGAAGCAGTCGAGGCACTCGAGGCGGCTCCTCAAGCGAGGACCGGGCCATCAGGGCCGAGCTCGGGCGACCATGGGAAGGAAGCTGGGCCCTCGTCAGGGCGGCGGGAAGGTGGGCCCGCCGGTTATCATTCCCGCGATGACCCCCAGGCACACTCTCATCAGGCTCCCGAATCTGCTCTCCTGCTCGCGGCTCGTGCTCGCCGCGGGGTTCGTGGCCGCCAGCGAGACCGAAGCGCGCGTGGGCCTGATCGGGGCCGCGGCCATCACCGACTTCCTGGATGGGTGGCTCGCCCGCCGCGCGAACGCCACGTCGCGGTGGGGCGCGCTGCTCGACCCGATCGCCGACCGCGTGTTCGCCCTGACCGTGACCGGGACCTTCCTGTTCACCGGACGCCTGAGCATCTGGGGCTGCCTCGTCCTCCTCATGCGCGACATCGCCACGGCGGTGGGATTCGTGGTGGCGCGAGTGATCCCCTGGCTGCGAGCGGTGAAGTTCCAGGCACGCCTCGGAGGCAAGGTCGTCACCGTGCTCCAACTGCTCACGCTGGCCGCGGTGCTCGTGTACCCGCGCGCTGTGCGGCCGCTGCTGGCGGCGGTGGCGTTCACCTCCGTGGTGTCGATCTCGGACTACACGCTTGCGCTCTGGCGCGCTCGCGCCACGTGAGCCGTGCCGCGCTCGCGGGAGCGGCCGCGCTCGTCCTTGCTTTGTCCATTTCGGCACGCGGCCAGGAGATCTCGAGCCCGGGCGTCATGCCGGAGCTGCGCGCCGACGTGCTGCTCGGGCATCAGTCCGTGGCCCAGCTCGGGGCGGGCGTGCAGATCCCGTTCGGCTACTACGTTCGCCTGGGAGTCGATGGCGCGGTTGGCCTGCGCTTCGGTGACGCGGGCGTCTCACGTGCGGATGCCCGCGTGGACCTGTTGACGCGCTATCTCCTCGATCCATTTCGCCAGACCCGCTACGGCCTGTCGCTCGGCGGCGGCATCGGCCTGCGCGCCGAGCCGGGCGACCACGTGCGACCGGTGCTGCTCGTGGCGGCCGACCTGGAAGGACGGCGCTGGTCGAGCGGCTGGGTGCCGGCGCTACAGGTGGGGCTTGGCGGGGGAGCGCGAGTCGGCGTTGTGCTGCGCAGAGCAACGCTCCGCGCACGCTGACTCGCGCCCGCGCTGCGCCTTCCACCTACGACGCTCTCAACGCAAACGCCTCCGGTGGCCGGAGGCGTGTGGTCGCATCGCTATCGGGCCGAGCAGGTCACGCCGCGGAAGCGGCGTCGGACTCGGTGCGGGTCTTGGGCGGCTGCGCGAAGCGAACTCCCAAGGTCCTCAGCTCGCCGATCTGCTGCTCGCTCAGCTCGGGGAACCGGTCGGTCATGTACTTGATCGTGTCGGCGAACCATTCCTCGACGTGCTCGGGTTCGGCACCGACGACGCCACAACGCATGATGTGCTGAAACAGCTCGTCGCGTGCCTGCTCGAAGGGCGAGGGCTCCGCGGGTCCTGCGTGACGACGTGTTCCTGAATTTCTCTGTGGCTTGGCCATGTATTCGGAAAAGGTGTGAAATGACTAGAGCATCAATATAACCGATCGGCGCGCATTCTCCCAGTGAAGCCCCTCAAGAATCAGTCCTGAAGGGCCGCCGCACCGATGAATTCGAGCAGCAGGCTCACGAGCTCCTCGGGCGCCTCTTCCGGCACCAGGCGACCCACTCCAGGCAGTCGGACGAGCCGGCTGCCAGGCAGGGTGTCGGCCAGCTTCTGCGGAAAGGCCGCGTCCACCCACGGATCCTTCTCCCCCCAGATGATCATGGCCGGCTGCGGTAGCGACCCCAGCTCCGCATCCTCCATGTCCTCGTCGTCGATCGAGCGAGCGAGCAGGAGCAGGTGGTTGAGTCCCTCGGCACCGACGTACGGCGCCAGGTAGCGGGCCACGAGCTTGTCGGGCATGTGG
>JBJMNM010000088.1:0-3816 GCA_045804305.1 Gemmatimonadaceae bacterium
AACGAGCGCACCGGCTCGGCACGGAAGAAGAAGCCGAACATGGACCCCGCGGAGTCGGCGGTGAACGGAACGCTGCGCCGCGCGGCGATGCCGCGCAGACCCTCGATGAGAGCGCGCGTCTGCCGTGCGATGCGCTCCTGCACCGCGGGCGTGAGGGCGGCGAGCGTCGCGATCCCCGCCGCCATGGCGAGCGGATTGCCCGACAACGTGCCGGCCTGATAGACGGGGCCCGCGGGCGCCACTCGCTCCATCAGGTCGCGGCGGCCACCATAAGCGGCAACGGGGAGCCCGCCGCCAATCACCTTGCCCAGCGTCACGAGGTCGGGCGTCACCGCGAACAATTCGGTCGCGCCGCCGAGGGCCACGCGAAATCCCGTCATCACCTCGTCGAAGATCAGGATCGCGCCGTGCAGGGTGGCGAGGCGACGCAACGCGGGGAGGAACGCCGGATCCGGAGAGATGAAGCCGGCGTTGCCGACTACGGGCTCGACGATGATGGCCGCCACGCGGTCGCCGTGGGTCAGCATCAGTTGCTCTGCACTGTGCACATCATTGAACGGCGCGGTCAGCGTCAGCGCCGCCAACGCGTCCGGGACGCCTGGCGAGTTGGGCAGACCGAGTGTGGCGACGCCGGAGCCCGCGCGGACGAGAAAGCTGTCGGCGTGCCCGTGGTAGCAGCCGTCGAACTTGAGCACCATGTCCCGCCCCGTCGCGGCGCGGGCCAGGCGCAGCGCACTCATCGTGGCCTCGGTGCCGCTGGAGACGAACCGCATCATCTCGACGTGCGGCATGCGCTGCTGCACGAGCTCCGCGAGGTCGATCTCGAGCGACGTCGGAATGCCGAAGCTCGTTCCACGCGTCATGGTGTCGCGCAGCGCCTGGAGCACGGCGGGCGCGGCATGCCCGAGCACGAGCGGGCCCCATGACAGCACGTAGTCGATGTACTCGTTGCCATCCACGTCCCAGATGCGCGCGCCTTCCCCGCGCTCCACCACGAACGGCTCGCCGCCCACGCCATGGAAGGCGCGCACCGGCGAGCTCACGCCGCCGGGAAAGAGCTCGCGCGCGCGGGCCATCAGCTCGTGAGAGCGGGTCGTGTCGCGCTGCAGCAGCTGCTCGGTCACCGGCCAAAGCTCCCGATCGTCGCGCTCATCACCGGAAGCGAGCGCGTTGCGCGCACCGGGGCGGCACCGGGCACGTCGACCACGCGCAGCACGGTCGCGCGGAAGTCCACGTCGTCCTCGATGGTCTCGATCACCGCGTCGACGATCGTGCCTGGTCGAAGCGATTCGGCGCCCTGCAGATACGCAATGCCATCCACGTCGTCCGCCTGCCACACCGTGCGCGCCTGCGCCTCGCCATCCACGATACGATCCACCATGGTGCGCGCCGTACGACCGACGAAGCGCTCGTAGCGCTCGGCGGTGATCTGCCGCTGGAGCTCCATGAGGCGCTCGAGCCGCTCGCGCTTCACCGACTCGGGAACGTCGTCCACCATTCCGGCGGCGCGCGTGCCCTCCTGCGGCGAGTAGGTGAAGGCGCCGACGCGCTCGAACTGGATCTCCTCCAGGAAGCCCATCAGCTGCGCGAAGTCCTCGTCCGTCTCGCCCGGAAACCCGACGATGCACGTGGTGCGGATCGCGAGGTCCGGCACGACCTCGCGCACTCTTGCGACGCGATCGCGGATCGTGCGCTGCCGCTCGGGGCGCCGCATGCGCGCGAGCACCGCGTCCGACGCATGCTGCATCGGCATGTCGAGGTACGGGAGGATGCGCGGCTCGCGCGCCATCACCTCGAGCAGCCGCGGCGTGATGCCCGAGCTGTAGAGGTAGAGCATCCGCAACCATGGGATGCTCGTGCTGCGCACGAGCTGCTCCAGCAGCTCCGGGAGCGTGAAGCCGTCGCGGCGATCGCGTCCGTAGTGGGCGAGGTCCTGCGCCACGAGGTTCACCTCACGCGCCCCCTGCGCTTCCAGGAGCTGCGCTTCGCGAATCACCTCATCGAGCGCGAAGGAACGATGCTTGCCGCGCATGAGCGGGATCGCGCAGAAGGCGCAACCGTGATCGCACCCTTCGCTGACCTTGAGGTAGCGAATGTGCGGCACCTCGCCGGTGAAGAGGCGTACGCCCGGGTGCGTCGCCGGCTGGTCGTCGATCAGGCCGCGTGCCTCGAGCTCCGGCAGCAGGCGGTCCATCTCCGAGGAGCCGAGAAAGAGATCGACCTCGGGGAGCGCTTCCTCGAGCTCGCCCTTGTGGCGCTGCACCATGCACCCCACCGCGACCACCGCCTGACAGGAGCCGGATTGCTTCAGCTCACCTGCCTGCACGATCGCGTCGAGCGATTCCTTCTTCGCCGCGTCGATGAAGCCGCAGGTGTTGATGACGATCACTTCGGCGTCCGCGAGGTCGTCGGTGTACTCCGCCCCGCGATCGGCGAGCTGCGCGAGATAGCGCTCGCTGTCGACGGTGTTCTTGTCGCAGCCGAGGGTGATGAAGCCGATCTTCACGGGGTGCTGGTGATCGAAGGCATCCTGTAAAGCTAACCGGCGTCGCAACTTCGCTCCATGGCGCGGGCTCCCCATCGCCCATCGCCCATCGCCCATCGCTCGGTACTCGGTGCTCCGCTCGCTCTTGCATGAACTCACTTTGTATTATAAAGTACTTGCCATGACTCTCTCTCATGCGACCAGGGTGGCGGCCACAGGACGCCCAGGCTCACTCGAGGCCTCGCACGCGACGGCCGAAGATCGTCTCGTGAACCGCTCCATCATCGGCCACGGCCTCCTGGCAGGGCTCGCCGCCGACCTCCTGCTGCACGACCCGGGCGCCGGCCTGGCCTTCCCTCTCTGGATCGCCATCGTGGCGCTCACGATGGTCTCCCTGGTCTGGCGGAGCGGCCGTGAGGTGAGCACCGAAGCGGGCGCGTGGCTCCTGGTGGCGACGCTCAGCGCATGTGGGCTGGCGTGGCGTGATTCGGAGATCCTCCAGATCGTGGATGTTCTCGCCACGGTCGGCGCGCTGGGCATGGCGGCGATCGCCGTCACCGACGCGAGCGCCGCCCTGTTCGCCACGCGGCTGCGCGACACCATCTGGCGCGGTGTGGCAGTCGCCCGCTCGGCGGCCGCTGGGATCGTCCCGCTCGCCCTGCGCGAGCTCTTCGCCGCCCGCAGCAACGGACGCTGGGGGCAGTCCGCGCGGCCGGCCATCCGCGCCGCGCTCATCGCGGCATCGCTGCTGCTCGTGTTCGGCTCACTGCTCCGCGATGCCGATCCGATCTTCGCGAGCCTCGTCTCTCTTCCGACCTTCGACTTCGGCAGCGTCATCGAGCACGTCGTCGTGCTCGGGTTCTACACCTGGGTGGTGGGAGGATGGTTGCGTGGCGCGGTCGCGGACAGCTCCACCGCCGGACGCGCTCCCGACAGGCTTCCCTTTACGCTCGGCATGCTGGACGTGACGACCGCGCTCGGCACCCTGAACGTGTTGTTTGGCGCATTCGTCGCCACACAGCTCGGATGGTTCTTCGGCGGCGAGCGCTTTCTGCATGCCCGCACCGGACTCACCGCCGCCGCGTACGCGCGCGAGGGATTCTTCCAGATGCTCGTGGTCGTCCTGCTCGTGGTGCCCGTGCTGCTCGGGACACGGGCCGCGCTCCAGGCAGACCGCGCCGTGGCTCGCCGGCACAGCGCGCTCGCGCTGCCGGTCGTCGCGCTGCTCGGCCTGATCATCGTGTCGGCGATGCTCCGCATGAAGCTGTACGTGCACTACTACGGCCTCACCACCGACCGATTCTATCCCCTCGTGCTGATGGGATGGCTCG
>JBJMNM010000089.1:0-2817 GCA_045804305.1 Gemmatimonadaceae bacterium
CTCGCGATCGTCGGCTGAGCTCTCATACCAACGAGGAACGACTCATGGCTGCGAAGGAACTGCACTTCAATACCGACGCGCGCGCGGCGCTCAAGCGCGGCGTCGACCAGCTCGCCGAAGCGGTCAAGGTGACCCTCGGACCCCGCGGCCGGAACGTCGTGATCGACAAGAAATTCGGCGCCCCGACCGTCACCAAGGACGGCGTGACCGTCGCGAAGGAGATCGAGCTCGCCGATCCGCTCGAGAACATGGGCGCGCAGATGGTGAAGGAAGTCGCGACCAAGACGTCGGACAACGCCGGCGACGGCACCACCACGGCGACCGTGCTGGCCCAGGCGATCTTCCGCGAGGGCCTCAAGAACGTCACCGCCGGCTCCAACCCGATGGCCATCAAGCGCGGCATCGACAAGGCGGTCGGCGCGGTGATCGAGGAGCTGAAGAAGATCAGCGTCCCGACCACCGGCAAGAAGGAGATCGCCCAGGTCGGCTCCATCTCGGCCAACAACGACATGGAGATCGGCAACCTGATTGCCGAGGCGATGGAGAAGGTCGGCAAGGACGGCGTCATCACCGTCGAGGAGGCGAAGGGCCTCGATACGACGCTCGAGACGGTCGAGGGCATGCAGTTCGACCGCGGCTACGTGTCGCCCTACTTCGTGACCGATCCGGAGAAGATGGAAGCGGCGCTCGAGGATCCGTACATCCTCATCCACGACAAGAAGGTCTCCTCGATGAAGGACCTGCTCCCGGTCCTCGAGAAGGTGGCGCAGCAGGGCAAGCCCCTCCTGATCATCGCCGAGGACGTGGATGGTGAGGCGCTCGCGACGCTGGTCGTGAACAAGCTCCGTGGCACCCTCCGCGTGGCGGCCGTGAAGGCCCCCGGCTTCGGCGATCGCCGCAAGGCGATGCTCGAGGACATCGCGGTGCTCACGGGCGGCAAGGTCATCTCCGAGGAGATCGGCTTCAAGCTCGAGAACACCACGACGAACGACCTTGGCCGTGCCAAGCGGGTGGTCGTCGACAAGGACAACACCACGCTGATCGACGGCAATGGCCAGGACACGGCGATCCAGGGCCGCATCAAGGAGATCAAGGCGGCGATCGAGAACTCCACGTCGGACTACGACAAGGAGAAGCTCCAGGAGCGTCTGGCCAAGCTGGCCGGCGGCGTCGCGGTGATCAACGTGGGCGCGGCCACCGAGGCCGAGATGAAGGAGAAGAAGGCCCGCGTGGAAGACGCGCTGCACGCCACGCGCGCGGCGGTCGAGGAAGGCATCGTCCCCGGCGGCGGCGTCGCGCTCATCCGTGCGCAGCGCGCGCTCAAGAACCTCAAGACGAATGAGTCCGACGAGCAGATCGGCGTCGACATCATTCGCCGCGCCATCGAGGAGCCCCTCCGCATGATCGTCCAGAACGCGGGCGGCGAAGGCTCGATCGTGCTCGAGAAGGTTCGCTCGAGCAAGGACGACCGGTTCGGCTACAATGCGCTGACCGACACGTACGAGGATCTCGTGCAGGCGGGCGTGATCGACCCGACCAAGGTGACGCGCACGGCGCTCCAGAACGCCGCGTCGATCGCCTCGCTCCTTCTGACGACGGAAGCGATCATCGTCGAGAAGAAGGAAGCCAATCCCGCGCCCGCAGGCGGCGGTGGCGGCGGCGGCATGGGCGGGATGTACTAGGTCGCACAAGTCGGCCTGATGTATGAGACGCGGCGGGGGCTCCGAGAGCTCCCGCCGCTTTCTCGTTCCCTCACCGCGATGCGGAGACGTCAGGCGGCTTCGTGCGGTCCCATGCACGGAGCAGCTCCGCCACGCTCCACGCCTGCGCAATGCACCCTCTCGGTCTGTACGGTGGCTCGGCGTCGAAGATCTCGGCAAGGTTGCCCACGCCGTAGTCGTCCAGGTGGGCCACGAGGCCGTGGAGGCACTCGCGCGCGCCGCTCACGTCGGTCGGATGGACACGGAGCCACGCGTCGACGAACGGTCCGATCAGCCACGCCCAGACGGTCCCCTGATGGTAGGCCGCATCGCGCGTCCGAAGATCGCCGGCGTAGCCCGGCTTGTAGTCCGGATGCTCGGGGTCGAGAGAGCGCAGGCCCACGGGGGTGAGGAGGCTCCGTCGAACGACCCCGAGAACGGCTGGCCACCGCTCGCGGTCCAGCACCGGATGATCGAGGGAGATCGCGAACACCTGATTGGGACGCAACGCGGCGTCATTGCACCCGCGCCCCGCGTCCACGACGTCGTAGAGATAGCCGCCCTCGGCGTACCAGAAGCGTCGGTTGAACGAGCGCTGCACCTGGTCGGCGTAAGTGGAGAGTCGACGCGACTCCGCCTCGTCGCCTTCCTCCCGAAGCCAGCTCGCGAGCAGTCGGAGCGCGTTGTACCACAGCGCGTTGATCTCCACGGCCTTGCCGCGGCGCGGGGTGACGACCCAGTCGTCCACCTTGGCATCCATCCAGGTGAGCTGATATCCCTCCGCGCCCTGTACCAACAAGCCGTCGGCGGGGTCCACTCCGATTCCGAACCGCGTGCCGGCGATGTGGCGGTCGACGATGTCGCGGAGGCGCGGCAGCATGGCGCGCAGCGTGGTGCGATTGCCGGTCGCCTGCACGAAGCGGTGGACGGCATGAAAGAACCACAACGTGGCATCGGCGGTGTGGTAGAGTCCCTCGCTGGCGCCGTCGGGAAACATGTTCGGGATCAGGCCGTCGCGCACATGATGCGCGAACGTGCGGATGATGTAGCCCGCTTCACGGTGGCGGCCGGTGCACAGCGCCAGCCCTTCCAGGCTGATCATCGTGTCGCGGCCCCA
>JBJMNM010000090.1:0-6565 GCA_045804305.1 Gemmatimonadaceae bacterium
ACGTCCAGGGACAGCGCCGTCGGCGTGTATGCCGCGGACTTCGGCGGGCGCGGCACGATCGACGTCGTGTTCACCCAGAAGACGAGCAAGGATGAGCTCCCCCTCGCGGGGATGGCGCCGCTTGGCCACGAGATCTACACGCTGGCATTGAAGTTCCCCACCTACGGCTCATTCGCCAACGCCACGATGGAGCAGCTCTTTGGCGCCGCGACTCTACAGAAGGCACTGCACTACCAGGCGGACACCTTTGCGAGCGTCGTGCTGCGCAACGATGGGAAGGGCGGCTTCAGGATGTCGCCGCTGCCGATCATGGCGCAGATCGCGCCCATCCGGGCGATGGCTGTTCACGACGTGGACGGTGATGGGAACCTCGACCTGATCGTCGCGGGGAACCTCTACGACGCCGAGCCGAACACCCCGCGCGCCGATGCCGGGAATGGCCTCTGGCTCCGGGGTGATGGCCACGGCCACTTCATCCCTGTATCACCGCGTGAGAGCGGCCTGATGGCGCCGCTGAACGTCACGGGATTGGCCCTGTATAAAAAGCCAATCGGCGTTGGCATGTTCGTCGCCAACGCCGGTGACTCACTTCAGACGTTCAGGGTGAGACGGTGAGACGGTGATTGTCATCCCGACACTCGCTCGCTACGCTCGCTCATGCGGGATGACAGACGAAGGGCACACCGACATGAGTCCGGTGTGCCCTTCGTCGTTGATCTCCCGTCTCACCGTCTCACGGTCTCACCGTCTCACGGTCTCACCGTCTCACCGCTGTCCCCTCACCACCCCGTATTCTGCTTCAGCATGCTCGTGCCGTTCACCGTGCTCAATTGGAGCTGGAGGTCGGGGATCGGGAAGAGGAAGTGACGGGCCGTGAAGGCCTCCGAGGACGCGAGCTGCAGACGCCGGGTCTTCTCGGCCCCGCCCGCCATTCCGTTGAGATACGCGTTCAGTACCTGGTCGGCCACGCCCCAGCGGCGGAGGTCGAAGAAGCGCTGTCCTTCCATGGCCAGCTCCAGCCGGCGCTCGAAGCGAACCGCCGTGCGCGCGGCCGCCTGATCGGTCCACGGCCCCGGGTACTGCCCCACGCTGTACTTGGCCCAGGTGATCGAGGGATCGGTGATGTCCACCGCCACCTGGGCCCTGTCCGACGCGCAGGTCTTCGAACCGAGCGGCAAGCACCCTGGTCCCTGCACCTTCGCCGCGGCACGCGCTCTGACCTGGTTGACGATCGCCCGCGCGTTCTCCAGCGACCCGGCTTCGACTTCCGCCTCGGCCAGCATGAGCAGCATGTCGGCGTAGCGGAAGAGATGAATGTTCACGGAGTTCAACTGCGTGTTCGTCCAGCCCACCGTGCTCTGTGCGCCGCTGGTCTTCTCGTGAACGTTCTTCTTCGGGCTGTACACGCCACCGTACGATGGTGAGCGAATCCACCCTGGATCGTGCGGCCCCCAGTCCTTGTAAGGCACGCCATCGCGGCCGACGGTCCAATCCAGCCGCGGATCGACCGGCGTGGTGTTGTTCGTGGCCGTGAAGTTGGTGTTCGAGGTGTTCCAGGTCGGATCGGTCAGCGCGATCGGAAGTCCGGCCGCGTCGACGCGATAGAAGTTGACCAGGTTCTGCGACGGCTGGTGGAAGCCGCAGCAGCCGAACGGGCTTCCCGAGTGCGGGAAGTTCAGGCGGTCGCCCCAGTTGGAGTTCTGGCCATTGGGGTCGCCGTCGTTGACCGAGGCCTCATAGGCGAGGATCGTCTCCGGACCATTCTCGAGATCCTTGTAGCCGGTCCAGACCTTGTCGAAGCTCGTTTCGAGCGCGTACGGGCCGTTCGCCTTCACGTCGCGAAGGGTGGCGAGCGCCCCGGGGTAGTCGGGCATGTACATCTGCACGCGGCCCCTGTACGCCTTGGCGGTCCACCTCGTCACGCGACCTTTCTGACTGTTGCGTGGCGTGAGCGGCAGCAGGGAGATCGCCTCGTCGAGGTCCTTGAGCAGCGCCGTGGCGACTTCAGCCTTCGTCGAGTTCGCCTTGCGGAAATCGGCGTCGTCCTCGGTGTAGTAGGGGATGTTCCCCCACATGCGCCACGCCTCGAAGTGGAAGTGCGCGCGTAGGAAGAGCGCTTCTCCCCTGATGCTGGCGGCGTCCGACGCGGGGATCGCCGACGGGTTCGCCGCCTGCACCTGCTTGAGCAGCCGCATCGTCGAGTTGGCGCGCACCACGCCCTCGTACACGGCGCGCCACTTGTCGTTCAGGTAGCCCTGCGCGTCCGGCGTGGACCAGTGGAACTCCTCGATCTGGTCGATCGGCGGCTGGTCGGTGGCCTCCGATCCCTTGTACGCGTCGTCGCTCGTGGCACTTCCCCACACCCAGTTGCTGGCCGCGCAGCCCCACGCACCGCTCGTGCTCGTGCAATCGAGCTGGCGGTACGCGGCGATGAGCGTGCCTTCCACCCCCGTCTTGGTGAGCAGGGTGGTCTGATCCAGCGTGCCCTGCGGCGCGGCCGTGCTATTCAGGAAATCCTTGCAGCCATACAGCGTGGCTCCGGCAAGGATGGCCGCGGCGGTCCCGGCGAGCCACGGGTATCTCGATGTCAATCTCATCGTGTCAGCTTCCTCGAAAGAAGGCTCGCGTGGCCTAGAAGGAGGTGGTCAGGCCGATGCTGAACACCTTGTTGCTTGGATACGTACCCTGGTCGATGCCCCGGAACTGATCGCGGATGTCGCGAGAGTCGCGATCGACGAGCTGCGCCGCGAGCGCCGGATCAAGGCCAGGATAGTTCGTGCGGGTGAACAGGTTCTCGCCCTGGAGGAACACGCGCGTGCCGGTGAGCGACCCGAGGAACCGCGTGCCCGTGGGGATCGTGTAGCCGACCTGCAGGCTGCGCAGCCGGATGTACGAGCCGTCCTCCACGTAGTAGCTGCTGAACGCGTAGCTGTAGGTGTCGTTCACGTCCAGCCGCGGATACTTCGCGTCCTGGTTGGTGGGCGTCCAGGAGTTCGCCAGCAGGTCGCTGACGACGTTCGTGGAGAAGTTGCGGAAGACGTAGAACTGCTTCTGCGCGTCGAAGATCTTGTTGCCGAACGTGCCGTAGAACGTGGTGCTGGCGTCGAAGTCACGCCACCGGGCGCCGAGGTCGAGTCCCGCGGTGAAGCTCGGGTGCGGGCTCCCGATGATGGTGCGGTCGTTCAGGTCGATCTTCCCGTCGCCGTTGAGGTCGCGGAACTTGATGCGGCCCGGCGCCTTGCCGGCCTGCGCCGCATGGCTCGCGACGTCGGCCGCATCGCGGAAGTAGCCGTCCGCGAGGTAGCCGTAGAACGAGCCGATCGGGCTCCCCACCTGATTGATGACCGGGTTCCCGAACCGAAGCGTCGTCCCACCGCCCGTCGGGCCGTAGAAGAAATTCTGCACGCCGTCGATCCGCAGGATCTCGTTCTTGTAGTGGCTGCCGTTGAAGGTGGCGTTCCACCACGAGCCATGGTGGCCGAGCGAGAAGTCGAAGCCGGTGTTCTGGATGCTGCCGACGTTGACGAATGGTGGGCTGGCCACCCCCGCCGTGGCCGGAAGGGCCGGATTGTAGAGCAGGTTGTTCGTCTTGCGCTTGTAGACGTCGATGACGACGTCGAGCTGGCGATCGAAGAGCGACAGATCCGCGCCGACGTTCTGCGACCGGTTCTCCTCCCACTTCAGATCCGGATTACCGATGGAGCTGAGGCGGAAACCCGGGACGATGCTCGTGTTCGAGCCGTTGATGTCGTAGAAGGTGTCGCCGCGGCCGCCGCCGAACTGCGAGACGATGCGGCCGGTCGGGATGAGCTGGTTCCCCGTGACGCCCCACCCGTACCGGAGCATCGCGTCGTTGACGAACCGGTTCTCCTTCATCCACGGCTCGTTGGTGATGCGCCAGCCCAGGCCGAATGCCGGGAAGGTGCCCCAGCGGTTCGTGGGTCCGAGGCGGGACGAACCGTCCGTCCGCACCGTGGCGCTCACCACGTACTTGTCGGCGAAGTTGTAGTCGGCCTTCCCGAAGAAGGAGAGCAGCGAGTACTGACCGCCCCTGCTCAACACGTTCTTCGTGCCTGCGTCGCCGAGGGCGTCCTGGATGTAGCGGGAATCCAGCTGGGTGTTCAGCAGGTTCGCGATCGACCCCTCGATGTACCGGTTGTTGCCCGCGTTGGCTTCCTGTCCGACGAGCAGGTTGATGCTGTGCTGCCCGAGCGACCTGAGATACGTCGCCGTGTTGCTCCACGTCCAGTCGGTGAACTGGTTCGTGTTCTCGGTGATGGAGTTGGTGAGCGTGGGCTCGGAGTTCTCGGGGGTGATCGCCGTGTAGCCGTTGAAGGCGGTCTGGCCGACGTTGAAGCCGAAGCGGGACCGCGCCGTGAGCGATGGGATCAGCTCATAGCTGGCGAACACGTTCCCGAAGATGCGGTTGTTCTTGTTGAGATTGTTTCTCTGCTCGTACGCGAGCTTGAGGGGATTGGTGTTGTTGCCGAGGCCGACGGCCTTGCCCGAGGCGAAGTTGCCGTTGATGTCGTAGAGCGGCACGACCGGCTGCATCAGGATGTTCTTGCCGAGGATGTTCCCCTCGCCGAAGTTGTCGTCGGAGATGCCGCCGTACGAGCGCTCGAGGCCCACGGCGAGGTTCTCGCCGAAGGTCAGCTTGCTGCGGCGGAACTCGGTGTTCACGCGAACGCTGCCGCGCTTGTAGTCGTTGTACTTCGCGGTGCCGGCCTGGTCGTAGTAGTTGAACGACACGCCGTAGGTGTTGTCCGGGCTGCCGCCGCCCACGTCCAGGTTCACGTCCCGGAGCGGCGCCGAGCCGAACACCGCGCCCCACCAGTTGGTGCCCTGGCTGCCAGGCATGATCAGGCTGCTCGGGTACGAGTAGGTGTTCGGGTCGACGGTGGAGCAGGGGCCAGGGCTTGTGGGGCTAGTGCCTGTGGCGGGTCCGCAGTTGTTCGGCCAGGTGTAGGCCGGCACTGTCGGGTTGTTCGGATCGCCGTAGATGTTCGTCGGCGCCGGCAGACCGGCGTTCAGGTAGCTCTGCTTGACGACCGCGAAGTAGTCGAGCGCGTTCCCGATCAGCATGTCGTCGTAGCCGCGGGTCGGCGTGGCCATGCCCGTTCTCACGCGCAGCGTGCTGCGCGGCGATCCGAGCAGACCCTTCTTGGTAGTCTCGATGACGACCACGCCGTTGCTGGCGCGCGAGCCGTAGATCGACGCCGCCGAGGCGTCCTTCAGCACCTGGATCGACGTGATGTCGTCGGGGTTCAGCCAGTTGATGTAGGTGTCCTGCACCGGCGTGCCGTCCACGACGTAGAGCGGATCGTTGTTCTGGAAGGAACTGATGCCGCGGATGCGGACGGTACTCCGCGAGCCGGGCGAGCCGCTCGACGCGACGGTCACACCGGGTGTGACGCCGGCGAGCTTCTGGAGCACGCTGGCGCCGGTCTCGCGGCTGATCGCCTCGAGGTTGACGCTGGCGACCGCGCCGGTGATGTCGGCGCGCCGCTGCGACGTGTACGAGGTGACCACCACCTCCTCGAGGTAGGCGATCCGCGACATGACGACGTCGACCCGGCTACGCCCGGAAATCGACGTCTCCACCGACTTCTGGCCGACGAGGGAGAAGCGCAGCACGCCGTCGGATGGCGCGTTGCCGATGAGGTATCTCCCGTTCGCCGAAGTGACGGCGCGTGCATCCGTCCCCTGCACGGTGACCGAGACGCCCTGCAGCGGCGTCCCCTCGGGACTGGTCACGGTACCGGTGACCGTGATTCGCTGGCCTGAGGCCGTCCGGCTCAGGGCCAGCACGCACAACAGGCTCACGCCCAACGCACGGAGTGCGTAGCGCAGAGCGCTCCGGAACGAGCTCGTGCCTGGCGGCACTTTCCTGCTGGTTGCCATCTCTGTCGCGTACATGCTTTGCTATCCCTCCCCTGGTCGTCGCATGGATTTCAGACCCTTCATCTCGATCAACTGCCGGTACGTAATGAGCTTGACGTCGCGGGCGCGGACCGACTCGCGAAACCGGCCGGACGTCAGTGCATCGAGCTCCCCCTGACGATTCTTGCTCATGTCGGGGAGCCCACCATCCACGTTCATGTCGATCAGCGCGCCGAGCTCGGCGTCGTCGATCCCCACGTGCGTCACGAGGAGGTTGAACGGCGTGCGGAGCCGATCGATCATCGCCACGAGGCTGTCGGTCTTGCTCGGCGGCGCGGCGGCGTACTGCGGATTGTCCCTCATCTCGCCGAAGTAGCCGGACATCCCGAGCCCATGCTCGCGCGCGAGGCGCTCGGCGATCTCGCGAAACTCCGGGTAGCGGGACACCGTACCCATGTGATAGTCGAGGTAGTCGATCTTCAGGCCCGAGCGCTTCGCGCGGTCGATCTGCGCGCGCAGCTCGAGCTCGACCTGGCGCAGATCCGGATTGTTGCGATGCAGCGCTTCCGAGGTGGAGAAGAAGAAGCCATCCGCGTCGACGAGGGTCGGGACGGCGCTGCGGCCGGCCACCGGGCCCCAGCGAAGGCCCTTCCACTCGGAGTTGAGCGTGAGGTGGATGCCG
>JBJMNM010000091.1:0-7245 GCA_045804305.1 Gemmatimonadaceae bacterium
AGACGGGTCTCAACGGCGCGCGCGCGTACGTCGCACAGCGAGCAGCGCTTCAGGGCCAGGAAAATCCCAAAGGCTCAGGCAAGTATCCGGAACCCAAGTGGCTCGGCATGATCCAGCATGACATGATGCTGTTCGATCACGGGATGCCGAATGCCGATAGCACGATGCGAAAGGAACAGCGCCCCGAGGCCGACGTGAACATCGAGTTCCAGTCGAGCTCCAGGCTGGCCGGGGAAGCGCAGAAGCTGGCCTGGCACTTCGCCAACGCCAACGAGAAGTACGCCACGGACTACCCCGCCGCCGTCGGCCAGCACATGACCAACACCGACTCCGCGCCCTTCCAGGACCTCGTGCCGGCGATCAGTCTCCGCGAGAACGAGCGCGGCGCGCAGATCGGCGCCGGCTGGGATCCGCAGTGGCATCAGCCGACCGATCTGTACTCGACCTACAACGACAACGATTTCCGCCTTGGGCTGAACGCAGCGCAGACCACGCTCGGCGCCGTTGGCCTGCTCACGGGAGCGAAGCTGAAGAAGTGACCTGACCGGGCCAGGATGCCGCGAGAGAATTCGATCGTCGTTGCAGTGAGCCTCGCGCCGGTGGGTGCGAGGCTTCTTTTTTTAGACGGTGCCAGCCAGGCACTCCCTGCGCCAACCACGTGGAGCCATAGATGTCACCCGTCGAATCGCCGGACCGCACGCCCACCATGCCCGAGCTGCTCTACCTGCTCCACCACGACCCCGGCGATCTCGCGGAGGCCATGGTCGGGATGCGCGCGGCCGACGTGGCCGAGGCACTCCGCGATCTCCCGCCCGAGCCGGCGGCGAAGGTCATGGCCGCGCTTCCGTTCGATCTCGCGGTGCAGGTCTTCGACGAGCCCGAGCTGGCGTACCAGCGCGCTGACATCATCCGCCTCATGAATGAGCAGGAGGCCGTGCAGCTCATCGACGCGATGTCGTCGGATCAGCAGGCCGATCTCTTCCGCGAGCTCCCCGAGGCGGACCGCAAGCGCCTGCTCAAGCTCCTCGACGAGCCGACCCGCAAGGCGCTGGAGCTGCTCCTTCGATACCCGCCCGAGACCGCCGGCGGCATCATGACGACGGAGTTCGTGTCGATGCCGATCACCTGGACGGTCGCGCAGGCGCTCGCCTACGTGCGCGAGGTCGGACGCAACAAGGAGACGGTGTACGCGATCTACTGTCTCGAGCCCGTCGTGAACACGCTCGCGCACGTCGTCTCGCTGCGAGACCTGCTGCTGGCCAGCGACCAGCAGCAGCAGGTGGGGTCGATCGGCAACAAGCGCAAGCCGCTCACCGTCGGCACGCACACCGACCGCGAGGACGTCGCGCGGCTCATCTCCAAGTACAACCTGCTGGCCGTCCCGGTCGTGGACGAAGGCAATCACGTGCTCGGCATCGTCACGGTGGACGACGTGATCGACGCGATCGTGCGCGAACAGACCGAAGACGTGCAGAAGTTCGGCGGTATGGAAGCGCTGGACGAGCCGTACACGGAGATCAGCTTCGGCCGCATGATCCGGAAGCGCGCCGGCTGGCTCTGCGCACTGTTCCTGGGCGAGATGCTCACCGCGACGGCCATGGGCCACTTCGAGGGAGAGATCGCGAAGGCGGTGGTGCTCTCGTTGTTCATCCCGCTCATCATCAGCTCGGGCGGCAATTCCGGCTCGCAGGCGACGTCGCTCATCATCCGGGCGCTGGCGCTGCGCGAGGTGCGCATCAAGGACTGGTGGCGTGTCGCCATCCGCGAACTGCCCGCGGGGCTCACCCTCGGGGTCATCCTGGGCGTGATCGGCATCATCCGCATCGTGCTGTGGCAGAAGCTGGGCTGGTACAACTACGGGCCGCACTGGGCGCTCATTGGTGTGACCGTGGGCCTGGCACTCGTCGGCGTCGTCACCTTCGGCTCCCTCGCCGGATCGATGCTTCCCTTCCTGCTCAAGCGACTCGGGTTCGACCCGGCAAGCGCCTCGGCGCCCTTCGTGGCCACGCTCGTCGACGTCACCGGACTGATCATCTACTTCAGCGTCGCGTTCGCCATTCTGCACGGCACCATGCTATGATGCGGCATGAAGATCGTCCTTTTCGGCGCCACCGGAAACATCGGGCAGCGCATCTCGGCGGAAGCGCTCCGCCGCGGACACCAGGTGGTCGGCGTGGTACGCGATCCCGCTCGCGTGCAATCGCCCGATCCACGCGTCACTCTGGCGCAGGGCGACGCGACCGACGCCGGGAGCGTCGCGCGCGTCTCGCGGGGCGCCGATGCGATCGTCAGCGCGATCTCGCCGCGACCCAACGCTCGCGGACTTCCGGCGCCCTCGCTCGCCACGGCCGCGAGAGCGCTCCTGGAGGGCGCCCGCAACGCGAACGTGAAGCGTCTGCTCGTCGTGGGTGGTGCGGGTTCCCTCGAGCTGGCGCCCGGCAAGCGGCTGATGGATGCGCCCGGCTTTCCCGATGCGTACAAGGCCGAGGCGAAGGAGGGGGCCGACAGCCTCGACGTGTACCGCGCTGAAGGAGATGGCGTGGACTGGACCTTTCTCAGTCCGGCTGCGGAGATCCACCCCGGAGAACGCACCGGCAGATATCGCACGACCGGCGACCGGTTTCTCGCCGACGACAAGGGCAAGAGCTCCATCTCGTACGAGGATTACGCCGTCGCGCTCCTCGATGAGCTCGAGCGCCCCAAGCACGCCGGCCAGCGGTTCGGCGTGGCGTACTGAGATCGTAGGAACACTCTTCGGTTGGAGGTGGTACCGAGACGAGCACCTCCACCGCCATTGGTGATGCACGATACTGCGCTGCTCGCTCCGCCAGTGTTGTCTGCCTCTGCCGTGTGGCCACCGTCGTCCCGTTTCGCGCAGGGCAGCCCAATGCAGCAACCCGTCGAAGCTCCGACTCCGAGCGCACTCGCCGATCTCGTGGCGAGATGTGATCAGATCAACCGGTTCGAGATGCAGCTGACCGCGGCCGAGGAAACGCGCGTCGCCGCGCTGGCATCGGGCATCCTGGTGATGCGCCAGGTGTTGGCCCTCGAGCTGCTCGACCCGGACAAGCTTCCCATGCGTCAGGGCCGCATTCAGCACTGGGCGCTCATGGGTGGCCACCTCAGAGAGGTCGAGACTCCGGCCATTCACGCCGTGCGTGGCCTCGTGGTGCTCGACGAGCATGAGCAGGTGAAGGTGCTCTCGGACCGCAACTGGAAGGGCCACTGGCAGAAGGTGGCGCTCTGGAAGAGCGGGGAGCACGGCATCGACGCTGCCGCAATGATGGAGTACCTGGCGCGTCTCACCCGTCTCGCCCAGGAGCGCGCGCCTGCCGCGGCGCGCGCCCTGCATGCTCGCAGCGAAGCGGTCACCGCGGCGCAATCACTGCTCGCCGCGGGACCGCGTTCGCGCGGTGTCTAGCTCATTTCCCCGCCAGATCCCTCACGACTGACGCCAGCGCCTTCACGCGAGCGGAATCGCCGGCGACTCTCGCGTCGCGATCGAGCCGCGTGGCCAGTGAGGTGAGAGCGGCACGCCGCTGACCACCCTGCAGCCGCTCCGCGCGCGCGAGATCACGCGACACGGGATCGGCCCAGCTCTTTCGCAGGCCGTCGTTGCGCTGCAGCTGATCGAGATACGCCCGCGCCACGACGAAGCTCGCCGGCCACACCAGCCTGGTCTGCAGCTGCGGATTGAAGCGATCCATCTTCACGAGCATCGCCGCGTCGATCTCGTTCTGCGACAGCTGCTCGCTCGGCTTCAGCCTGAACACGTCGAGCCCGCGACCGATCTCCGACCCGTAGATGTTCCCGTTGTACCAGTACGCCGCCCAGAAACCGCCGAGCGCCAGCTTGTTCGCGTCCATCGGACCGCGATCGAAGTACGCGATCTCCTTCGGGTGCGACGGATCGCTGAAGTCCACGAGCGAGATGCCGCCCTGATACCACGCCTGCACCATGATGTCGCGGCCCGGCACGGGAATGAGCGAGCCGTTGTGCGCCACGCAGTTCTCCGTCGCCGTCTGCGGCGCGGGCAGCTTGAAGTAGCCTGCCGGACGCAGCTTGCGGTTGCCGAGCGTGAAGATCGCGTCGGCGCCCCACTCCGGGCGGTCGGTGGCCCGACAACGCGGCTGCGTGCCTCCACCCCACTCGTCGGTATACAGCACCTTGGTGCCGTCATTGTTGAAGGTCGCCGAATGCCAATAGGCGAAGTTCGGATCGGTCACCTCGTCGATGCGCTTCGGGTTCGCCACGTCGCGGATGTCCAGCAGGATGCCGTTCCCCGAGCACGCGCCGGCCGCGAGGCCGATCTCCGGGTAGACGGTGATGTCGTGGCACATGTTCGTTTCGGCGGTGCTCTGCGTGCCGGCACCGTGATTGCCGCCGCGGTACAGCCCCGCGATCGCGCCCGTCGCGCTGTCCGCGAAGATGCGCGGCTGGCTCACGATCCGCGCATTCTGCGGCGCGGCCAGCGGAACACGAATGACCTCGATGCGGAACAGTGACGTGTTCGGATCCTGCTCCGGTCGCGCGCCCGAGCAGCCGGCCAGCTCGGCGTTGGGCCGCACGGAGCTCGTGCCCGACACGTACACGTACAGGTTGGCCGGATCCTTCGGGTCGGTGACCAGCGTATGGGTGTGCGAGCCGCGGCAGGTCTGCACGGCCGCGATCTGCCGCGGACGGTCGATGGTGCTGATGTCGAAGATGCGCACGCCGCGGAACCGCTCCGCGCTCACCGTGTCGTGCACCCCCTGCGTCCCGCAATCGATGCGGCCGCGCGTCTCCTCCACCGAGATGAAGAGCAGGTTTCCGTAGACGGACGGGTCGCCCTGTCCACCCGGACAGACGAGCGACGCGCGCAGCTTGGGACTCGCCGGATTGGAGATGTCCCACACCTGGAAGCCGTTGAAGTTGCCCTGAAAGGCGTAGGTGCCGCCGAAGGCGAGATCGGAATTGGCGACACCGAAGTCGCCCATGTTCGCCATGTTGACGAACCCCTGCGGGCGGTCTCGATGCGCGACCAGCTCGAGATTGCTGATCGCCGACCTGGCGTCCATCCAGCCGGCGCCGAGCCCCACGCGTGGATCGGGCCTCTGCGCATGCAATGACGACGAGAGGGCAAAGGCCGCGGGGAGCACCAGCGCGCGAGTCCAGCGGGTTGTCGTCCTGGGCACAGCGCCAGTCCGCGAGCGTAGCGAAGGGAAGGACCTGCACTTCGGTTCGAGTCTCATTGTGAGTTCATGAAGGTTGGGACCAGCAGGGCGGGAGGGGCATCAACGCCGAGCGAGATCGCGGAGCAGGGCGGGCGTGAGGGCCCAGTGCAGCATGGCACCTCGCGTGCGCGGCAGCGAGGGAAAGTCGAGCAGGCAGGCGCCGCCTTTCTTGAGCGGCGTCCGGGACTCCTCCGTTCCGGTGAGGAGCCACGTAACGAGCGTGCCAAGGTGCGGCTCGTGTCCCACGACCGCCACCAGCTCGGCCTCGCGCTGCTTCCGGAGCCACGTGACGAAGGCGGGCAGCGCGCTCTCCGGCTCCAGCGCCTCGACCGTCGCGATGTCCACGCCGGCAAACTCCTCGGCGACGATCTCCGCCGTCTGCATGGCGCGGAGGAAGGGGCTGGCGGCGAGCACATCGAGATCGCCGACGACGTGTCGCAATCCCGTCGCGACGCGCCGCATCTGGCGGCGGCCTTCCTTGGTGAGCGGCCGCTGGGCATCGTCGTCTCCCGCGAACTCTTCCCGCGTCTGCGCGACGGCGTGCCTGATCACGAGCAGCTGCATACGGGAAGCGTACCACGGCGCGAAGTGCGCTGCCAGAGCCGCGAGCCGGATCAGAGTCGGTAGATCGTCACCGCCGTGTCCTCGAGCACGCGTCGCTTCCCACCCGAGGGCAGGTCGTGGGTGCGTGCATGCTCCACGGCGAGCACGCGGCCGAACCGGCGCTCGCGCCAGCTCTCGATCAGCCGGTCCAGCATTCGCGACTCGTACGGCGGGTCGGCGAACACGATGTCGTAGCGTTCCTCCGGCAGCGCGGCGGCGTACGGCAGCGCATCGCGCTTGAACACGCGCGTGCTCTTCAGGAGCCGGAGCGCGGCGATGTTGGCGCGAAGCGCGTGGAGGCTGGCCGGCCTGATCTCCACGAAGTCCGCGCTCCGGGCGCCTCGCGACATCGCCTCGAGGCCGAGCGCGCCGGTGCCGGCGAACAGGTCGAGCACGCGCGCGTCCTTCAGGTCAGCGGCGAGCAGGTCGAGCATGGCGGCGCGCACGTGCTCCGCCGACGGCCGCACGCGAAAATCGTTTGGCGACGTGAGGTCCCGCCCAGCGAACTTTCCGGCAACGATTCTCACTCTGGCTCCTGTCGAGTCCCATCCACGGCTGGCGCGGCGGTCCTCCAACATAGCCACTTGCCAGGCCAGCCTCGCACAACTATCTTAGTACTAAGATGAAACGACACCCTGCCCCCGATCGCTCAGTTCGCACTCGGCCCCGCGCTCCCAAGGTCGGCACCGAGGCGGAGCGGACCGCGCTCAAGCTCTGGATCGTGCTCTCGCGAGCCCAGTCGGCCGTGGCGCGCCACACCGAGGCCGATGTCGCCCGACACGGGCTCACGATTGCGGAGTTCGCCATTCTCGAAGCCCTGTACCACCGGGGTCCGCTGCTGCTCGGCGATCTCCAGCGCAAGATTCTCGTGTCGAGCGGGGGAGTGACCTATCTCGTCGATCGGCTCGACGCGAAGGGGCTGGTCGAGCGCCAGGAATGCCCCGACGACCGCCGCGCTCGCTATGCGGCACTGACGCCAGCCGGGGAGAAGCTGGTGAAGCGCATCTTCCCGGAGCATGCGCAGCGTGTCGCCACCGCCCTATCGGGGCTGACCAGGGCTGAGCAGGTGCAGGCGACCGCGCTGCTCCGAACCCTCGGCCGCGCGGCCGAAGAAATGCCACTGAGCGGGAACGCGCTCTGATGTCGCTGGATACTATATCTCAGTTGTGAAATAATCACCACTTAACCAATTCAGGGGAATCACGATGACCACCACAGCCACACAGAACGCGACCAGCACCTGGAACATCGACGCATCGCACTCGACCATCGAGTTCGCGGCCAAGCACATGATGATCACCACCGTGAAGGGCCGTCTCGCCGATGCGACGGGCACCATCACGATCGACGAAGCCAACCCGGACCGCTCCAGCGTGGCCGTGGATTTCAACGCGGCGAGCCTGGACACCCGTTCCGAGCAGCGCGACCA
>JBJMNM010000092.1:0-7002 GCA_045804305.1 Gemmatimonadaceae bacterium
CGCGACGTCGGTGCCGAGCGCACCGCCCACTCCCTCCTTCATCCGGCCCGCGCTCGGGCTGCTGGCGGGGCTCGGCATCTTCGTGCTCGCGTATGCGATCCCGATCGTCGTTGTCACGCTCGTGCTGCTCCAGGGCGTGAGCAACCCCGCCGCCTACCAGCCGCCGCCGGCGTTTCGACTCTTCAACGTCATCGTGGGGGCACTGGCCGGCATCGCGAGCGGATGGCTCGTGGGGCGCATGACGGTGGGGCGGTCGTGGTACACGCTCCTGCTGCTCGCGCTGATCCTGTGCGTGTCGCCGCTTGCCGAGGCGCGCCGGGCGGCAGCCGAGGGCAAGTCGTATCAGCTCCTGATCGCCATCGCCGTGGTCGCGCCGGCCGGCGCACTGCTCGGCGGGTGGCTGGAGCGCCGCCGTGCCGCCGCCGTGAGCGCGCGCGGCTGAGCCATGCCGCTGCCCAAGGAGATTCGCGACGGGCTGATCGAGCGGCACGAGAGGGACGAGCGCGCCGCGAAGCGCGAGACGACGCGCGACATGTTGCGCACAATGGGACATCTGGCCTTCTGGGTGCTGTGCGGCCTCGTCCTGTTCGGCTTTGCCTTCCACACCTCGGACCACGCCATCGGCATGATGTTCTGGTATGCGGCGCACGCGGTGTGGATCGCCGGCGTCACGGGGTCGCTGCTGGCTGCCTATCGCCGAGGGGAGCGTCGAGGTGACTGGTAGTCATCCAAACTCGTGGAGGAGCACGGCGATGAAGACGCTCTGGCAGGACCAACCTCGGCGCGAGCTGCACGAACGGATCTCGCGGCTCACACCGGAGACGAAGGGACTCTGGGGCCGCATGAGCGCGCCGCAGATGGTGGCGCACATTCTGGCCTCGGTGCGAATGGCGACGGGTGAGCTGCCGACCGCGATGAAGCGCACCCCACTGCGCCACACGCCGCTGAAGCAGCTCATCATCTACGTGCTCCCGTTTCCCAGGAGCACGCCCACCGCACGCGAGCTTCAGCCCGCACCGGGAATCTGGGAGGAGGAGATGGCCGAGCTCCGCGCGCAGTTCGACCGGTTTGCCACGCGCGATCGCAACGGCAGCTGGCCCGTCCACCCGGCGTTCGGCCCGCTCAGCGCGCGCGGATGGGGAGTGCTCACCTACCGGCACCTCGACCATCACCTGCGGCAGTTCGGCGTATGAGCAAGATCGACTGGCCGCTGGCGATTGCGCTGGCGATCGTGTTCGTGGTGTCGTCGGTGGTGCGCTGGCGGTACTTCAAGCGAAGAGCCGAGCGGCGACGGAGCGGAAAGCCGTAAACGACCACGACGCGGCTGAGTAGCGCGCCGTACCGCTGTTCACAACCTCAGCGAGAACGGGCCGCAGGGTAACAGGCCGCAGAGAACAACACCAGGAAGACACGTATCGCAGAGACAGACACTGCAGAAACAAACACTGCAGAAACAGACACTGCCGAAACAAACCACAGAGGGCACAGAGAGCACAGAGATTTGCTTTAGGCAATTCCTCTGTGCCCTCTGTGTCCCCTGTGGTTTGTTCAGGCAGTTCTAAGAGCTCTCGGTGGTTTGTTCACGCCGGTCTGGCGGACGGGCTCACGCCCCCGGCGGCTCGGCCGTGCTGATCGGCCCCACGGGCCCCGACTTCCCTCGCCGCATCAGCCACCGCACGGCCCAGACGATGAGCACGATCGGCAGCAGGATCTTGATCGCGATCAACCCGAGAGTGAGCAGCACTCCCAGGGAGAGCAGCAGCACGCCGCCGATGCCGAGCACGAACAGGATCGGCAGGCCGAGCGCCGCGAGCAGGAGGAATACGGGGGCCCCCAATACGCCGAGCACGAGCAGCAACGGCAGGCCGACGAACTTGAGGATGCCGGCGATGGGAAGGAGCACGACGAACAGTGTGCTGAGCATCCCGCCAACCGTGCGGCCGATGGCGAACCTGAGGGCGAGGCCCTTGAGCAGCAGCCACATGGATCGGACTCCGTGCAATGAGTGTCGCGCCGAAGCAACAGTATCGGCGGAGAGAGGCGAAGGGATGCCCTCCCTACGCGCCTCGGCGCAACGTGGTTTCGGCTGGTGGGCGGCCCTTCCGCGCTCCAGCTTTGTCGCGATGCCAACCGAACATGCCGCCGATCTCCGCGTCGCGGATACCCGCACCCTCCGCGGCCCCAACGTGTGGCACCTCACGCCGGTCATCGAGGTGGAGCTACGGGCCGGTCATCTCGCCGACAGCGCACCGCGGGATTTCGAGCCGGCGCTCGAGCGCCTGTACGCCGCGCTCCCGGCACTGCCGCGCAGTGCCGGCGACTCGTGGGGTCAGCTCGTCGTGGGCGTCACCATGGAGCTTCAGCGCCTGGCTGGCTCGCCTTCCTCGTTCGGCCGCGTGCTTCGCGAGGACCCGGCGGAGGACCGGAGGACGCTGGCCATCGGCTACGACGATGAAGATCTCGGTCACGACGCGCTGCGCAGCGCAGCCCGCGTCATTCGCGATTGCCTGCGCGGCGACGATCCGCAGATCGGAGAGACGGTGTCGGAGCTCGCGCGCGCGTACGAGCGGGCGATGCCCGATGAAGCCACGACCGCTCTGCTCGACGAGGCCCGCCGGCGCGGCATCGCGGTTCGCCGCGACCCCGACGACGGCGTGATCCAGCTCGGACTCGGCGCAACGCAACGACGGCTGCCGCATCCCGACGGCGTGACCATCGACGCTCTGTACGGCCCCGATGACGCGACGACCATTCCGCTCATCGCCGTCACCGGCACAAATGGGAAGACCACCACCACGCGACTCATCGCGCACCTGTTCGCGCAGGCGGGATTCGTCGTGGGCTACACGACCACCGATGGCGTGTACGTGGACGACGCGCTGGTCATGCAGGGCGACCTCACCGGTCCCTTTGCGGCGAACCTGATACTCTCGCATCCAGACGTCGAGGTGGCCGTGCTCGAGACGGCGCGCGGCGGCATCCTCCGCGCGGGGCTCGGCTGGGACCAATGCGACGTCGGCGTCGTCACCAACGTGACGTCGGATCATCTCGGCCTGAAAGGAATCGACACGATCGAACAGCTCGCCGACGTGAAGGCGGTGATCCCGGCCGTGGTGAAGGACACCGGCTACGCCGTGCTCAACGCCGACGATCCGCTCGTGTTCGCGATGCGCGAGCGCACGGCCGGGCGCATCGTGCTCTTCTCGACGGTGCCGGTGGGTGAGAGCGCGCACGTGGAGGAGCATCTCGCGCGCGGTGGCATCGTGGCGCGCGTGGAGCGCACCACGCAGGGCGAGGAGCTCGTCATCCGCGAGGGCGAGAAGCATGTCGCGCTGGCGCTCGTCGTGGACGTGCCGCTCACCTTCGGCGGGCTGGCGCGCTTCCAGCTCGGCAACGTGCTCGCCGCGGCGGCCGCGGCCTACGTGCAGGGACTCTCGGAGAGCGAGATTCATGGCGGACTGCTGAGCTTCGTACCCTCGGCGGGGCGCACGCCGGGCCGGCTGAACGTGATCGAGACGACGCGTGGCCGGGTGATGATCGACTACGCACACAACGCCGCGGCAGTCGAAGGACTGGTGGACTTTCTCGCCGCCACGCCGGCGACGCGCCGGATCGCGTTGCTCAGCGCGCCGGGCGACCGTCGCGATGAAGACCTGCGCGAGATCGGCCGGCTCGCCGCGCGGCTCGACATCGTGATCCCCAAGGAGCACGAGGTATATCGCCGCGGCCGCGAGCGCGGCGCCATCAATGCGCTCATCACCGAGGGGCTCATCGAGGCGGGCTTCCCAGCCAGTCGCATCGTGTCGTTCGTCGAGGAGCACGACGCGGTGGCGTATCTCATGGAGCTCATGCAGCCTGGCGACGTGGCGGTCATCGTCGCGGACGACACCGCGGCGGTGACGGCGCAGATCGCGCCGTACGTGCTATCGGGCTGACAAGAACGATCCTCAGGCGAACCGCTGTGCGTTCGTGATGCTGCCCGGTGCGGTCGTCGCCTCGTCGAGCGACGGCAGGGGCCGCGGCTTCGCCCGCGCCTGCGTGCGCTGGAGCAGGCGCAGCACATCCGTGCTCACGACGCCGAGCGCCGCTTCATGATGCTGCAGCAGCTCCGACTTCGCGGCGTCGGCCGGCGTGAGCCGCTGACGACGCAGGCGGACGTAGTTGAGCCGCAGCAGCCAGATCGCATGCTGCGCGTCCTCCTCGGTGAGAGGGCTGAGCATCGCCCATCCCGATGTCGATGCGTTCGGCATGGACTCGGCAAGCCCCTGCTCGATCAGGCTCGCCTTGAGCGCCTTCGTGAGAGCGAGATGCACCGAGCAGTCGCCATGTACGTGCCCGATCTGCTTTCCGTACAGGCGGAACTCCATGCCGTCGGACTTTCCCGGCTCCGTAGGGCTCGCGTGCTGGCGCAGCTCCACGCCGGGCCACCGTCGGACCTCGTCCATGACGCGTATCGCGAACCGCTCCCGTTCCGCTCCCGACATCATGGCGCCCTCCAGCATGTGTGTTCGCGACCTCCATCAACGGGGGTACTGCCCTGTGACGGGAGAAATGGCATACTCCATACCGACTGCACCTCCAACGCTCTGCCCCCGGACCATGGCCCAACTCGAACCAACGCTCTCGCCGCTCGCAGCCGCCCTCGCCCTGGTGAGCTTCGTCACCTTCACCGCCGCGGCGCAGTGGGTCGAACAGCCGAGCCCGACCGACGTGGAGCTCCGCGGGCTGCGTCTCGTGTCGGCGAACGTGGCGTGGGCGAGCGGGATGCGCGGCACGGTCGTCCGCTCCGTCGACGGCGGGCGGCACTGGGCGCGCGACACCGTGCCCGGTGCGGGCGCGCTCGACCTCCGCGCCATCGCGGCCACGTCGCCGCTCGTGGCGCACGCGATGAGCATCGCCGACTCGTCGGCGATCTACCGCACGACCGATGGAGGCAAGAGCTGGAGCCGGCGGTGGGTAGCCACGAAAAAGGGCACCTTCCTCGACGCCATCCAGTTCTGGGACGCGCGACACGGCATCGCCATGAGCGATCCGGTGGATGGCCGCTTTCTCGTCATCACCACGAACGACGGTGGCGAGACCTGGGCCGAGATTCCGCCAGAGCGCATCCCGCCCGCGCTCGCCGGCGAGGGTGGGTTCGCCGCCAGCGGGACCTGTCTCGCGGTGTACGGCAGCTCCGATGTGTGGCTCGCGAGCGGCGGCGCGGCGATGGCGCGCGTCTATCACTCGCCAGACCGCGGCCGCACGTGGACCGTGCACGACACGCCGATCCGCGCCGGTGCGCCGTCGGCGGGAATCTTCTCCGTCGCCTTTCGCGACGCGCGCCACGGCGTGGTCGCAGGTGGCGACTACCAGCAGCCCACGCTGCGCGGGCGCAATCTCGCCGTCACCTCGGACGGCGGCGCGACCTGGACGCTCGTCGACAGCGCCACCTCACCGGCCGGGTATCGCTCGGCGGTTGCCTATGTGTCCGGCTTCGCGGGGCGCATGCTTGTGGCGGTCGGGCTCAGCGGAACCGACGTGTCGCGCGATGGCGGGCGGACGTGGACGCAGGTGGATACGGTCGCGTACAACAGCGTGGCGTTCGCATCGAAGAGCGTCGGCGTGGCTGTTGGGCCGCGCGGGAGGATCGGTCGGTGGAAGCCCCGTGTGTCATCCCGCACTCGCTTCGCTCCTTCGGGATGACACTGGCGCTCGCAGGCTCTAGATCCCGATCACCTTGTGCGGCCGATACGGTGCTTCGAGCGCCGCCATCTCCTCCGGCGTGAGCTCGAGCTCCACGGCGGCGACCGCGTCCTGCAGCTGCGGGAGCTTCGAGGCGCCGACGATCGGCGCGGTCACGCCGGGCCGAGCGAGCAGCCAGGCGAGCGCGACCTGCGCGGCGCTCACGCCGCGCGAAGTCGCGATGCGCTGCACCGCGTCGACGATCTCCCAGTCGATCTGACCCTCGTACATGTCCTGCCCGAAGGTGTCGGTCTTGGCGCGCTGCGTGGTGCGCTGCTCGGTGGCGGGGCGTGGGCGCGCCAGCGCGCCGCGTGCGAGCGGTGACCAGGGGATCACGCCGATGCCTTCGTGGATGCAGAGCGGGATCATCTCACGCTCTTCCTCGCGATACAGCAGGTTGTAATGGTTCTGCATCGAGACGAAGCGCGCCCACCCGCGGCGCTCCGACGTGGACAGCGCCTGCGCCATCTGCCATGCGTAGCCCGAGCTGGCGCCGATGTAGCGCACCTTCCCCTGCCGCACGAGATGCTCGAGCGCGGCGAGCGTCTCCTCGATCGGCGTGTCGGCGTCGAAGCGGTGGATCTGATAGAGGTCGATCGTGTCCACGCCGAGGCGGCGGAGGCTCGCCTCGCAGGCCTGGATCACGTGCTTGCGCGAGAGGCCCTTCATGTTGGGGCGGTCGCTCATGGGCCAGTACACCTTGGACGCGACCACGATCTCGTCCAGGTTCGCGGCGTATTTGCGGAGCGCCCGACCGGTGATCTCCTCGCTCACGCCGAGGGAGTACATGTCGGCGGTGTCGAAGAAGGTGATGCCCCCTTCGATGGCGGCGCGATAGAACGGGTCGGCGGCCGCCTCGTCCAGGACCCAGGGGCGCCATTTCGGGTCGCCGTAGGTCATGGTGCCGAGGGCGATGCGAGAAACGACGAGTCCGGTGTTGCCGAGGTGAGTGTAGCGCATGGTCGGGTGCGAGAGATGGATCGGATGCCGCGTTTTGATGAAGCTACACGGGCGTCCGGGGGTTCAGCGGGATGCCTTGGCCAAGGCCCAGTCGACCACGTGACGGTCGAGACCGGCAGGTGCACCATCCGTCACAATTCCTGTTTGCGTTCGTTGCTCGCCGTCTGTAGGTTCAGCCCGTCTGCCCTGATCCATTCTTTGCGCCCCGCTCGCGGTCGCGCTGGACCTCCGGCCCCCTCCCGGTAAACATGCGTTTCGTCGAAAGTCGTGCGCTGCGCATTGCAGCGTTCGGGCTCGCGCTCGTTGCCTGCAACGCCG
>JBJMNM010000093.1:0-3013 GCA_045804305.1 Gemmatimonadaceae bacterium
CCGAGGACAGCACGACGCGGATGCCGTTCGCCTTGGCGATCTCCGTCATGCTCGCGAGGTTGTCCTCGATCATCTCGAGGCTCGACGGTCCCGTGTTCCCCGCGATGTCATTGGTGCCGGCCAGGATCACCACGGCCTTCGGATGCAGCGCCACGACGTCCTGGCGGAAGCGCACGAGCATCTGCGGCGTCGTCTGCCCGCCGATGCCGCGGCCGACGTACGGCTTGCCGGGGAACATCGTCGGAAACGACTTCGCCCAGCCGTCGGTGATGGAGTTCCCGTAGAAGACGACGCGATTCGCACCCGCCGCCGGCGGCGCCAGCTCCGCGTTCGCGGCGCGGTAGCGCTGGAGGTTCGCCCAGTCGTTGCGGAGGCGGTCGTCCGCCGCGCGCTGCGCGGCGGTCGGCGTTGGGCCAGGCGCGGGTGTGGGGGCAGCCGACGCACAGCCGGCGGCGAGGATCAGGGCGACGAGGGATCGAGAGCGCATTGACGGAGAGATTACACCGGCACGGCATCCAGCGCGAGACCTGGGTGCGCGAGGATGCGACCAAGAAGAGTGTGTCACAACTCTCACGGCGAACGCCACGCCGGCTCCCACAATGAGAATTTGCTCATGTGGCCGGCCGCCCATACTGTGGCGATGTCCTCGTCGCCATGAGCTGATTCCATGACTTCGCCCTTCTTCGGCCGCATCGGCACCGTGCTCGATCGCGTCGCCGGTCTGACGCCGATCTCCCCATCGCACGTCGCAACCGGTGGTCAGGGGAAGACGCTGCCGCTCGACATCGAGCATCAGATGCTGCGCATGCGGCTCGAGGCGGGCAGCTACATCATCGTCGCGAAGCTGAACCTGCGAAACCTCTCATCGCAGCTCGCGGTCGTCGCGTCGGCGAGCCTCGTGGTCGGCCAGACGCGCGACGACAACGCCAACATCGTCTTCCCCGAGGGCGGCACCGGCTCGCTCGCGCTCCCATTCATCGTCGGCGTGCGAATCACTGGACCAACGGAGGTGCAGCTGATGGGCAAAACGTTCACGCCGGAATCGGTTGTCGAGGTGAACAACGCCGTCATCGCGGCCGTGCTCTGCGAGCATCTCTCGATTACGACGTAGCGGTTCGCAACGGGAAGGCTGGGCTGGGCCTCGAAGGAGGCTCCGCAATCGTGGCGGTGCGTCGCCCGTTACTTCGGAGCGGTCGCGGGCGACGCCAACATCACGTGATCACGTGCATTGTCGCTCCGGATGCGGTCGGCGGTTGGACACACGCAGCGCGCCGAGCGTTGGGCGCCCAGGCGGCGCGCACCGGCACGCGGTCGAGACGAGCGCGTTCGGGCGGCCGCCCCGGCCGCGACGCGTCGAGCGGGAGGGCCGCCGCTCAGTAACGCCGCCGCTCAAACAACGCCCGACCGCCATGACGCATACGCGACCGCCTCAGGGAATCGCCCGCGCACCCCACGTCGGACTCGGCGGCTCGTGCGTGGCTCTCACGACCGGCGTGGCGCGCGCCATCCGCATCGCCTCCGCCACCGCGCGCTCGAGCTGCGGGTCGTGCCCCGCGATCACCTCGCGCGGCCAGTTCTCCACGTCGATGTCCGGCGACGTGCCGACGTTCTCCACTGCCCAGTGCCCCGTCTTGTCGAAGAACCCGCCGCGCGGGGCGATCATCGCGCCGCCATCCACGAACGGTGGCGTATCCCAGGTGCCGACCAATCCGCCCCACGTGCGCTTGCCCACGAGCGGGCCGACCTTGCGCGCCTGGAACATGTACGGCATCAGGTCGCCGCCCGAGCCGGCCATCTCGTTGATGATCATCACCTTCGGGCCCCAGATCCCCGCCGCCGGCGACGTGAAGGGATAGCGATCGCCGACCGGATTGTTGAAGTAGCCGTCGAACTTCCGCTCGAGCAGATCGATGATGTAGTCGGCCGCCGAGCCGCCGGAGTTGTACCGCTCGTCGATGATCGCGCCCTGCTTGTTCTGCTGCGCGAAGTAATACCGGTTGAAGCTCGTGTACCCGGGCTGCGCCGTGCTCGGCACGTACACGTACGCGAGCGTGCCGCCGCTCAGCGAGTCCACCTTCCGCCGATTCGCCTCCACCCACGCGCGCGTGCGGAGGCCCTGATCGTTCGGCACGGGGACGACGGTGATGTGCCGAGCGCCCTCGAGCTGTGGACGCGACGAGACGGTCAGCACCGTCTGCTTGTTGGCTGTCCCATCGAGCAGACGATAGACGTTGTCGCTCCCCTTGAGCTCCACGCCGTTCACCGCCAGCAGATACTCGCCGGGCCGCACCTCCACACCGGGCGCCACGAGCGGCGCGCGCAGGTCGGGGTTCCACGACTCGGCGTCGTACACCCGCGCGAAGCGATAGCGACCATTCTCCACGGTGAAGTCGGCGCCGAGCAGTCCGGCGGTGACGGGCGCAACTTCGGGGATGTCGCCGCCGCGCACGAACGAATGCCCGATCGCGATCTCGGCGCCCATCATGTCGAGCAGGTAGTTCAGATCGGCGCGATGGTTCACGCTCGGCAGGAGCGCGCCGTACATCGTCTTCATCCGCGGCCAGTCGGTGCCGTGCAGGTTCTTCACGTACAGGTAGTCACGCTGGATGCGCCAGCCCTCGTTGAAGATCTGCGCGAACTCGGCGCGCGGGTCCACGTTCATGCGCAGCGCGACGGTGAGCTTGCCGGCCGCGGCCGCGGGGGGCGCCTTGTCGGCGTCAACGAGGAACAGGCCACCGGTGGGGCCGGGCGTTCGATACAGCAGCTTGTGGCCGTCGGCGCTCACGGCGTAGTCGGCGACGTTGCTCGCGAACGGAACGGCCTTCCGTTCCTTGAGCGTGTAGCGATGCAGGGCGCCGCCGGTCGGGCCGGTGACTTCGGCGGTGCCGGTCTGCGGCGTGTTCTCGATCCAGAACACCGTGCCGGCCGGACCGGCTTCGAGCTCGCGATAGTTGCGCTGCGCGAGCGAGGGTACCGCCAGCGTACGCTGGGCGATGCCCTCCCAGTCGATCCC
>JBJMNM010000094.1:0-5711 GCA_045804305.1 Gemmatimonadaceae bacterium
CAACTGCCGCTCGAGCTGGCCCACGGACGGAGGTTCGTCCGGAGGCGGCGGAAGGCGCAGGTCAGGCGGATCCGCGATAAAGCAGTTCAACGGCGCGATCGCGGATCTACGCGGAAGGGGAACAGCCGCGGATCCTCGCGGAAACAGCGCTCGGCGCAGAGTCGCGTCCCGCCGACCCCACCACATGTTCTTTCTGTTGGTGCAGGGCTTGGTTTCCTCTGCGTCCCTCTGCGTCCCTCTGCGTCCTCTGCGGTCCACGCTCTTGCAAGAGCCGTCAGCACAGAGGACGCAGAGGGAGGCCCAACGGCACCGCCCCGCACCATCCGCCGTATCCGGCCGAAAGCTTCGTCTGCGCGGTCGGCCCTGGCAGTTGCGCCCGGCGATCGCGTTACGCGAACCGCTTGGCCGACCGCTCGCGCGCCTTGCGCGCCTCCTGCTCGCGATTGCGCGGCGCGGCATTCGTCTCGAGGGACTCGATGAGCCGTCGCGCGGCGTCGGTGACCTCGTCGACGGCGCGATTGAACGCCGCCTCGTTCACGCGCGAGGGCCGAGCGACGCCACTCAGCTTTCGCACGAACTGGAGCGCGGACGCGCGAACCTCATCCTCGGTCGCGGGAGGTTCGAAGTTGGCCAACGTCTTGATGTTCCGGCACATGATGAATCCTTTCCCTCAGGTTGGCGATGTAAGGATCTTGGTGAATCGCCTGCCCGTGTAGGGCAGGCCGCACCGCGGGTAGAACGCGTGAGCGTCGGCGCGATGCTCGGCGCTCGTGACGGAGAGGCGGACGCACCCGTGCGATCGAGCCCATTCCTCCGCCGCCGAAACGAGCAGACGGCCGACGCCCTGCCCTCGTGCCTCCGGCGCGGCGACCAACGCGGTGATGTAGCAGACCGGCGCGTCGACGTGCAAGGCCGAGAGCTTCGCGACGGACGCCAGTCCCACCACGCGGTCGTCGTGCGTGACGAGAAAGGTGCTGCCTCCGGACGACTCGACCGCGGCCAGGCGCGCGGGCATTGCGTCGGCGTCAGCGGGGTACCCGAGCTCGCCGAGCAATCGCGCCATGGCTGCGGCGTCACCGGGCGTGGCGTTGCGCACTCGAAGGGACACCCCCCGCTCCGCATTGGAATCGCGGGTCACGATGCTCTTCCGGGACGAGGCGCGTCAGGTGGGAGATCCGGACGCCACCAGAGATCGGGCGCCTCGGGAAGGGGCTGCAGGGGACCCACGTTGGACGCATCCACGTGAGCGAAGATGAAATTCTCCGACGGCACCGGCGAGCCCTCCATCCGCCGCAGCATGGCGAGTTGTCCGGCGTGGGTCATGGCGTCGGCCAGGGGGCCCTGAAGAAACTGCTCGTCGCTGATGCGCGCGGTGAGCGCCGGGTTCGCCAGATCGTCCCGCAGCGCCGCGAGGGTCTCGTGGAAGCGAGAGACTTCCGCCGCGAACGAAGGGAGAAAACGCGGCTGGAACTCGCCGCCGTGCAACATGGTGCGCGCATAGCCGATCACGCTCGTCATGTGCCACAGCAGCTCGTGCGGGGTGCGCACGTTCGTGCCGGCGCGGAACGACGAAAAGTGCTCTGGTGCGTCGCGCAGCGCCTTCTGCGTACGATATGCGATCGCCGCGAGGAAATGCTGAAGCAGGCGTCGAGAGACGCTCGTCTCGCTGCTCATGACCCCGTTGCTCAGTGGATACCGCCCAGCCGGCCGCCATGCCAGTTCTCGTCCGTCTCCCACTCGTCGATGTCGGGATCGTTCATGTCGCGGCCGACGAGAAGCGCCACCACACCAGCAGAGCGACGAGCGCGGGCGCCGCGAAGACCCCGAGGAATACCGGCGCTTCGTCGGCCACGGTATACCCCGCCCTCGACACGCCAACCCAGAGGTTGATCGCGGCGCCGAGCAGCCAGAGCGGCAGAAAGACCTTCGCACCGAGCACGAGGCCGGCGCTTGGTGTGGCGCCGAAAGCCCGACCGACCAGGAGACACGCGGCCAGCAGCACGAAACCCGCGGCGATCACCTTGAGCGTATGCACGGCCTACCGCGGCTCGGCGCGACGACGCGGCGCGGCGATGACCAGAGGATGAAGTCGCATGAGCGAATCTGCCGATCACGCGGAGCGTCGTCAAATCGCCACGGTAGATCCCGACACTCGCTGCCGCTCGTGCGGGATGACAGTTCTCGCGTAGGGCGCGCGCGATGGCACCGCGAGGGCGCGCGCGATGGCACGGCTAAGGCGCGCGACGGCACCGCTATCGAACGCCCGGGAACGGGCTCAGCGCGGCCGCCAGCCGTGCGCCGAGCACGGGGGCGACCGAGCGGCTGAAGCTGGCGGTGAGATGGTTGTCGTCGGTGAAGACGACCACGCCATTACGGATCACACCGCACGAACGGGTAGAGCAGATCTGGTCGTTCATGTCGACGAGGCGAACCGGCAGGCCGCGTGCGGCGTTGGACTGTGCGGCGATCGCGGCGCCTGACAGCGCCCGACCACGGTCGTACGTGCACTCCTCGGCGAATGGCAGGCGTGCGGCGCGACGCGACAGACAGGCCGGCACATCGAACCAGGTGCGTGGGGTGCCGCGCATGGCCACGACCGCAAGGCGCGCCGACGTCAGCCGAGCATAGGTGCGCCGCAGTCCGCGCTGCCAGAGCTCGGGAGTGACCTGCCAGTCAGCGCCGGTGCCGTCGGGCGGGAGGTAGTGATCCCAGCTCGAGAGAATCACGGCCGCCGGCCGCATGGCGACGATGCGCCGGAGCATGGTGTCCCGGTAACGCGTGCACTCGTGATAGTACCGCTTGAGGCGCGCATTCACGAGCTCGGGCATGTCCGCAACCGGGCACCCGCCCTTCACCATCGCCACGATCTTCCATCCGCGCTCGCGTCCCACGCGATCGAGACCGCTGAGCCAGTGCTCGGCGTGCGAGTCGCCGAGCAGGACGATCGTCGTGGCTGATCGAACGTCTCCGAACTCGCATGGCCCCTTCACGTCCTCGACGGTGGTGGCCCAGCAATCGTGGTGCATGCGGTCCAGGCGCGCCGCGGCGAAGACGCGCTGCTCCGGCTGCGCGACCTGACGCTCGGCCACGCGCATGGCAGCGTGAGCGATCAGAGCGGCGCCGACGCTGACGACGAACGCCGCACCGGCCAGAGAGCGTGCGGGGAGCCGCGAGAGGCCTTCCTCGCGCGCCGACCGTTCGATGAAGCGATACGTCAGCCACGCGAGCACGAGCGCGAGGGCCGACCACGCGAGACGGCCGGCGACACCAATGTCGCGGTCGAGCACCGCACCGATGCCGACCAGCGGCCAGTGCCACAGATACCAGGCGTACGACAACCGGCCGAGCCACCGGAGTGGGTGCGCGGAAAGCACTCGGCTCACGGCGCTCTGGGGTGCGAGCTGTCCGCCAACGAGCAGCGCGACCGCGGCGAGCGCCGGGAGCATCGCCGCGAGGCCCGGATACGAGGTGGCTCGATCGTAGATCGCGACGGCAAACCCGATCGCGACGAGGCCGCCGAGCTGGAGCAATGCGACTCGCTCGTCGCGGCGTGCGTCGCGATCGCGCATCAGCACGGCCAGGGTGCCGCCGAGCGCGAACTCCCAGATCCGGGTGGGCATGCCGAAAAACGCCCACGGTTGGGCGACTCGCGTGAGCCACACCGATGCGGCGAAGGAGAGCGCGCCCGCCGCTGCGAAGCCGAAAAGTAGAGGGCGCGTGGCCGCATCGGCGCGATTGGTTGTCGTGGCGTCACGTCGCTGCTGCGCCACGAGCGCCACGAGCAGGAACAGCAGCGGCCATACGAGATAGAACTGCTCCTCGACCGCCAACGACCACGTGTGGAGCAACGGATTCGCGCCGGAGGAGAAGTAGTCCACCGCACCGCGTGCGAACTCATAGTTGCCCGCGTAGAGCGCCACGGCCCGTGCATTGGCGGCGATCGCGGGTCGATCGATGGGCGCGTACAGCCACATCACGGCGGCCAGCGTAACGAGCAGGACGACCATGAGCGGCGGCGTGAGACGCAGCGCTCGCCTGCCGTAGAACTCCGTGAGACTCACCTCGCCATACTGCGAGAGCTCGCGCACGAGCAGGCCGGTGATGAAGTAGCCGGAGAGCACGAAGAACAGGTCCACGCCCACGAAGCCGCCGGCGAGTCCGGGCACGCCGGCGTGGAAGAGCACCACGAGGAGGATGGCGACTCCACGCAGGCCTTCGATGTCCGCTCGAAAATGGGGGGATCGGGACGACATGGCCCCCCTACGGAAGCAGATGTTTCGAAGTTGCGGAACCTCTCGGCGCGAGGAGACGCGCTACGGACGCGCGTTGTTAGATCACTCGAGGGGCGAGCAGGCGGTCGAGACTGTCGGCTCCAGCGACTAGAGCGCCCGATCATCTTGGGCAGCCCCGCGGCGTTTCGCGAGTCGCCCGGCTGCCCACCATGTCACGGCGAGCGTGATCCCAAGGATGCTGGACCATAGCGCCGCAGCAATGAACCCCGCGTGAGCGAACACGCGCAAATGGAGCTCGCTCTCATTCAAGGTGTGAACGTATGCGACCCATGCGGTCCGTACGACGAAGAAGACCGCGCCAAAGACAGGCAGAACGAGGGCAAAGGCCCAGCGAGATCGGTCGGCGATACCATCCCCCGTCGCGGTCTCGTTAGACAGCAGATGCCTCGATGGCGGCGCTACGCCGCGCAGCCACCAGGCGTTGCAAAACCAGGCGAACCGCGAGGCAGAGCCCGCCGAGACCGCCTGCCATTACCGCGCCGATGAATAGAAAGGCGATCTCGCCGTGCCCGGATGAATCGGTAACCCACATGAACATGAGCGTGAGCGCCAGAGCCATGGCAACGGCGCCGAGCACCCCGCAGACGAGTGCACCAATTCGGGCAAAGACGAGCATGGTCTGTGTGGATGCACGGTTGAGCGAAGGGTTAGGCTGGGCTCGCGGAGTCTGCCCTGGATCGACTTTCACTGACCGTCGGGAGGTTGCCAAAGCTCGACTTTGTTTCCCTCAGGATCGATGATCCAGCCGAACTTCCCGTACTCGGACTCTTCAACCTTCTCGTCGACTTGCACACCTTCGACGCGCAGGGCGGCGAGCAGGGCATGCAGATCGTCGACACGGTAGTTGATCATGAAGGACGCCGTGCTCGGAGCAAAGTAGGTCGTGTCTGCTGCGAACGGACTCCAGGCTGTCGTTCCACCGCCTTCAGGGTTGTCTGGCCCCTTCCATCGGAACGCAGCGCCGCCCCACTCCTGGACGTCGATTCCAAGGTGAGTCTTGTACCAAGCGCCAAGTGCCTTCGGGTCCGGGGACTTGAAGAAGACTCCACCGATGCCGGTAACTCGCTTCATGGTTGCTCCTCTGCGGACGGAGAGCGGGCGGTACGGATGTCGCGATACTTCGTGTTGTCCAATAACCGCAGCTCGCCGACGAGGCTATCGCTGCGGATCGTGAAGTGCCAAACCCCTTTCGGGATCGTGCAGGTAAGCTGCACGCCCGGCGCGGCGACGCACGCAAGAACGCCCATCTCTTCTTCTCGCCCGCTGACGATTTTTCGCGCATCGAGCGACAGACTGTCGCCCGTCTTCGCGCGCGTGATGCGGTAGACAACGATCTCGTTGTTGCAGGGCGAAGATCGCACTGAGCACAACGACGTGCCGCGCCAGACGCCGACGGGATTCGCCGCAGCCGGTGCTTGG
>JBJMNM010000095.1:0-9900 GCA_045804305.1 Gemmatimonadaceae bacterium
GACCTTCCGCCCCGCGTTCAGGTGGTCGTGATTCAGGATCGTGTTGAGCACCAGGAAGTAGCTGCCGATCGTCTCGCCACGCCACACCGGATTGTTCGCGAACAGCACCACGTGCCCCTTCTGAAGCGGTGCATCCACCACCACGGGCCGCTGCGCGATGTCGCTGCCTCCTTCGAGCAACCCGGAGGCGAGCAGGTTCCGCTGATCGCTGAAGCGGAGCGCCACACGCGGCCGCTGGTCGGGAGGGATCACGTTCAGCGGATTCCGCAACTGATCCTTCTGGATCGGCGCCGCCTGCCACGGCTGCACTGTCTCCACGGGGAGCGCCACATTGCTCGTGTCGATCTGCCGCATTCCCTGCACCACGTCCGCGTCGTCAGCCGTGCCGCGACCGGTCGCCCGCTCGGCGGGACCGCTGAAGCGTCCGCCGCGGCCGCCGCCGCGCGTGTTGCTCACGGTGAAGCTCTCGCCGCCATCGCTGTACACGGCCAGGCTGTCGGGAATGCCGTACACGATGGGGCTCGTCCCATCCACCACCGTCGTGCGGAGCAGGCTGCCCACCACGCGGCTCTTCGGCGACGACGTGTAGCTCACGCCATTCGTCAGCCCCGTCGACACCGCGAAGTCGGAGGTTCCGATCGCGGTGACGAGCACGCCGCCGCGCGCGACGAACTGCTGAAGCTTCTCCAGCCCCTGCCAGCCAAGCCCGGGTCGGATGTCGTCCGTCTGCGCCCACGTGCCGATGTTCGGCGTCTCGGGCGTGTTCTTCCACGGCATCGGGTTGCGCCACTTGGGCAGCCCGTCGATGATCGCCTGCGTGCTGCCACCCGCCGGCGGAAAGAGGATCACATCGTACTTCGCGTTGAGATCCGCCGACTTCGCAACGTCCTGCGTGCTGATGTAATCGTACGGAATGCCGAGCTGGTCGAACGCGTAGCGCCACCACCCCTCGGTCTGCGTGCTGAGCCACGTGTGCATGATCGCCACGCGTGCCGCTCGCGCGGGGTGCGTCTTCACGTTCGGCGCCGCGCCGAGCGCGTAGGCGGTCAGACCGAGCTCGCGGGTGACGCGATCCAGATCGCTCGACGACACGCCGTTGATGATGAACGACCCGCGGCCAAACGACTGTCCACCGGCCGAGAACGGATCCTCCGCTACCTGGAAGTCGGCTGCGCGCAGGCGATACCGAAGCGTCGCGAGTGCGTTGTCGCCGTTGTGCTTGATCGCGAACACGCGGCCGCTTCCGGTCACGCCACCGGGTGCGCGTATCTCGACTGTCACGCGTTCCATGGGCGTGTCGAGCACCTTCGGATCCACGACGCGCACGGCCTGCACGGCGAAGCCCTCCGGGAACGACCAGCCGGTGTCGTCGTACGGCGTCTTCTGCGGATCGTTCGGGCTCCAGTACTGCCGATCGAGCAGCGCGTCGGCGATGCGCGAGTACGGCTGATCCATGCGCACGATGTACGTGCCGGCAGGGAACTGCCGGTCGATCGAGGCAACGGCCGGCGAGCGGCCGGTTGCCGAATCCTGTGTGGCGCGCGATGGACGCGACGCACGGCCCGGCATGCTCACGCTGAACGGCGCGGTCGCGCGCGAGATCTCCACGTGCTGCTTCTGGAGGATGCGGAGTAGCTCAGCCTGCGCGCCGGGCCGCGGGTCGTTGGCGCTCAACACGTACGCGGCTGGCCCCTCCGTGCGCGGCTTCATCACCGAGCGCTTGCTCTTCTCGTAGAAGTTCTCGAGGAAGAGCCGGCGGTTGCTGGCGAAGTAGTTGAGCGAGACGAGCAGACCGGTCTGCTCGTAGTTGTTGTTGTTGCGCAGCGACCACTGCACGCGCGGCAATGGCGGGTTCTGCCGCCACCAGGTGCGCTGCACGTCGGAGGGTGACAGGGTCCGCTCGACCGTCTCCGCCGTGCCGCCGTTGCCGAGGGTCTCGTACAGGCGGCTGATGCCGTTGTGCGTGGCCGCCATGAACATGAGGTAGCCCGGCGACCAGGTGTCGAACTGGCCGTGCGCGTACACGCCGGGCATCCCCATGCGGGTCATCTCCTGCACGTTCTGCCAGCCGATCATCTGCCACTCGTTCGTCAACAGCGGATCCAGCCAGGCGTTGTACGGGCCGTCGCCGACGGTATTGTCGTAGAGGTACTGCCCGGACTCGTGCAGATCGTGCAGCACCTGCGCCTTCTGGTCGATGTACTGGTTGAGGACGTTCTGCGACAGCTTGAGCGTGAGCCCCATGGCGTCGCGATTGTTGTCGTGCGCCACGTAGTGGCCCCAGTACAGCAGGTTGGGATACGTCTCGCCGGGATGCGCCATGTGCCAGCGGAACAGATCCACCATCCGGTCACGCCCGTCCACCTCGACGATCGGCGTGATGAGCGTGATGAGGTTGTCACGGATGTGCCGCACGTAGGGGCTCTCGTCCACCGCGAGGCGATACGCCAGCTCCATCAGCGCCGTCGGCGCGCCGGACTCGGTGGAGTGGATGGTGCCGGTGATGTAATAGACCGGCACCGCATCGGCGGCGATCCTCGCCGCCTCGGCATCGTTCATCCCGATCGACCGCGGATCCGCCAGCTTCGCGAGCTTCGCCCTGTTCTCGTCCAGCCTGGCGATCAGCTCCTCCGACGCCACCGCGACCGCGATCATCTCGCGCCCTTCTTCCGTGGTGCCGATGGAGAACACCTTCACGCGCGGGCTCGACTTCTCGAGCAGCCGCATGTAGGCGTAGACCTCCTTGGAATACGGCAGGTTGTTGCGCGCGCCGGCGATGTCGCCGAGCACCGCCTTCGGCGTGGGCACGGTCTTCGACGCCGGGAGGTAGTCCACGAGCGGAGAGAGGAAGAAGGTTTCCGTGGTGTACTCACGGATCTTCTTCGTGTATTCCTCGTCGATCGGCTGGTTCGGATCGCGGCCCGGTCGCGACGCCGAGAGATCGGGCGCGACGGCGGCTCGGGCGTCCTGAGGGCTCTTGCTCTGCGCGACCGCCGGGAGGGCGGCCGCGCAGAGGAGAAGGAGAGAACGGACAGCAGGGTGACGCCGCATGAGTGCGAGACTGGTCGGAGGAATGGTGCTGCTCAGTAGCCCGGGTTTTGTGTCAGGCCGGGGGTCGTGGAAATATCACGGAAGGGGATCGGGAAGAGCGCCTGTTGCGGGCGCGCCTGCAGGCTCTTGACCGTCACCGCCAGACCGAGCCGGACAAGGTCGGGCCACCGATCGCCCTCGAGCGCGAGCTCGCGACGCCGCTCCTTGAGAATCGCGTCCATCACGTTTTGCTGCGTCACGACGTCGACGCCGAGCACGTGATTCGCCAGGCCGGCGCGCGCGCGCACCTTGTTGTACTCGGCAACCGCGCCCGCGAGGTTGTTCTGGCGAGCGAGCACTTCCGCCTTGATGAGCACGAGCTCCGCGAGCCGGATGACGTGCGGATGCTCGGCGCCGATCGTCGTCGGCCACTTCTTTCCCTCTAGCGTGCTGCTCGTGGCCGAGCGGGGACCGACGGTCGATGGCAGCCTGATGTCGTTCGCGTCGTACGCGGCACGGAGGTTCGCCGTGGGACGCGCCTCGTGCCGTCCGCTGAACAGCCAGTAGTAGCCCAGGCTGTTCGACTCCGACGCGGTGAAGCTGACGCGGAAGATGTCCTCTGCCGTGTTCGTGCCCGTCGCTGTGAACATTGAGCCGAAGGGTACGGTGAGCGTGTCCTTCATCGTGGCGAACACCACGTTGGCCGCGTCCAGCGCTCCCTGATAGTCGGCGGCGGAATTCGCGTTGCCCGCCAACCCGGCGCGATAGAAGAGCACGCGTGAGCGCAGGGCGCTGACGGCGAGCTTGTTCGCGCGCCGCGTATCCGTCGTGGTGATCATCGTGGCGGCCTTGTCGAGATCGGCGAGGATCTGGGTGTACACCTGCATCTGCGGTGTGCGGGTGTACGCCGACGCATCCGACGCGGCGACGACCGGCACGAGCGGCATGGGCACGTCGCTCCAGAACTTGACCAGGTTGTGATAGCCGAGCGCTCGAAGGAGATACGCCTCGCCGACGATCGGGTTCTTCACCGCGTCCGTGACGTTCGTGAGCTGCGGGACGCGCTGGAGCACGACGTTGTCGCGATCGATCTGCCGATAGATCGCCGTCCACATCGCGGTGATCTCCGGGTTGTCGGTGGTGACGACGTTATCGGAAATCTCCTTGAGGAACTGATACGTGCCCGCCCCCTGCCCGTTGTCCGAGGGCAGGTCGCCGAGCATCTCCAGGTCGAGCCCGTAGTAGCTGCCGCTCTGCAGCGCGTCATATGCGCCGTTGAGCGCGGCCGCGGCCGTGGCGCCGTCCACGATGATCTGGTCGGCCGGAACGCGGTCCCCCGGCGATGTGGTGAGGGCGCGATCGCACCCGAAGAGCGCCGCGCTCGCGAGCGCGAGCGGAGCAAGGAGTCGAAGTCTCATGATGCGCAGTGGCCTCATTGAAGTGTCTGAATCGCGGCTCGAGCTCACCAGCCGGCGTTGATGCCGACGGTGATGGTGCGAGCGAGCGGATAGGCGTAGTAGTCAACTCCCATCACCACGTTCGCGAGCACGCCGGCGCTGTTCACGTCCGGGTTGTAGCCCGTGTAGTTCGTCCACGTGTGCAGGTTGCGGCCGGACACGAACACCTTCGCGTTATCCATCCGCGCCCGCGCGGCGATCCCGTCGGGCAGCCGATAGCCAAGCGTGAGCTCGCCGAGCCGTACGAACGACCCGTCTTCCACCATGCGCGTGGACGGGAGGCGCGCGCCGGAGGTGCCGTCGTAGCTCATGCGCGGCTCGTTCGTGATGTCACCGGGGTTCTGCCACCGCGCGAGCACGTGCGTGGTCTTGTTGTCATAGCTGTAACCGCCGTCGTCGGTGAAGATGCGCATCATGTTGAACACCTTGTTGCCCTTGCTGAACGACAGGAACCCGCGCAGGTCGAAGTTCCGGAAGGTCAGGGTGTTCGTGAAGCCGCCATAGTACTTGGGCTGCGGGCTGCCGGCGAAGGTGAGGTCGGCCGAGGTCGGCGCGAACGTTTCGCTGCCATCCGCCTTCTGGTACACGGCATTGCCGTTGGCCGGATCGACGCGCAGGAACTTGTACAGGTAGAACTCGCCGATCGGCTGGCCCACCGCGACGATCGACGTGACGCGGCTGCTGACCGTGAAAGTAGCGGGCTGGTTCGCGTACAGGCTCTCCACGCGGTTGCGGTTCCAGGTGACGTTCAGGTCGGACGTCCACCCGAGTCCGACCTCGCCCCCGCGCAGGTTTATCGTGTGCAGTCCGAGGTCGACGCCTCGGTTGCTGATGCTGCCGACGTTGTCCCAGATCGTCGTGAAGCCGCTCGTGGCGGGCACGGGACGCTGCACCAGCAGGTCGCTCGTGTTGCGGCTGTACCAGTCAGCGATCAGGCTGACGCGACCGTCGAGCACGGCGACGTCGGCGCCGAGGTCGGTCTCGTGGGTCGTCTCCCACTTGAGGTTCGCGTTGCCGAGCTGCGAGAGGGCCACGCCCGGCGCGCCGCTGTACGGCGTGCCCGTGCCCAGGCTCAGGCTCGCGAAGTCGCCGATGCCCTGGTTGCCCGTCACGCCGTAGCTGCCACGCAATTTGATCGACGCGTAGCGCGCGAGTGCCGAGTTGGCGAGCGCCGGCTCGTCCGTCAGCACCCAGCCCACCGACATCGCCGGGAACATGCCGTACTGGTTCGCGCTGCCGAACCGCGAGGAGCCGTCGGCGCGGAGGCTCGCCGACACGAGGTACCGATCGTACAGCGACCAGTTCGCGCGCGAGAAGAACGAGACGAGGTGGTTGTCGGTCGTGCTGCCGTCCCACGTCGTGATGTTCGCCGCGTTGTGGATGTAGGTCGTGAATCCGGTCGGGAACCCTTCACCGCGGATGTAGTTCAGGTCGCGGTGATTGTAGTCCAGTCCCCCGCCGCCGACGATCGATAGCCGCTGGGTCGGCGTGTTGAAGGGCTCGACCGTGAGGAAGCCTTCCGCCACGTACTTGGTGTTGGTTGAGTGCCCCGACCGGCCCACGCCGTTCGCGGTCGCCGCGTAGGACGCGTCCACCTTGGGCGAGTTCCACAACAGCTCGTCCACGCCGTAGACGTCCATGCCCAACCGGCCGGTGAGGAACGCACGGTCGGTGAACATGAACTTGGCGTCCACGTTGCCGAGCGCGCGCTGGGTCTTGAAGGTGTTGGTGTTGAAACTGGCCATCGCTACGGGGTTGGAGTACCGAAGCCCCTCCGTCCGACCGCCGAAGCCGTAGCTCGCGCCATAGACCGGACGCATCGGCTGCATGCCGATCGCGTTGGTCACGAACCCGTCGAGGCTCTGGTCGCCCGGGATGCGGTCGTCGCCCTCGCGGGTGAACCCCACCGAGGTTGTGAGGGAGAGCCGATCGGTGGCATTGAGATCGAAGTTGATGCGGGCCGACTGCCGCTGATAGCCGGACCCGATCACGATGCCGCGCTGATTGAAGTTGCCCGCGGAGATGTAGTACTTCATGCGGTCGCTGCCGCCGCTCACCGATAGGTTCGCGTTGGTCACCGCGGCCTTCCGGAACACCGCGTCCTGCCAGTTGAAGGTGCTCGCGTCGTCCACGCCCGGGGTGAAATCATACTGCGCCGGCGTGTAGCCGTCGTTCTTCGCGCTCTCGTTCATGAGCGACACGTACTGCTGCGCGTTGAGCAGGCCGATGGTGCGCTCGACGCGCTGCGAGCCGCCGTACGCGCTGAGGCTGAACTTCGTGGCGCCCAGCAGCCCGCGCTTGGTGGTGATGAGGATGACGCCGTTGGAGCCGCGCGAGCCATAGATGGCGGCCGCGGCCGCGTCCTTGAGCACGTCGATCGACGCGATCTCGTCCGGGTTGAGACCGGAGATGGCCGTCTGATCCTGTCCGCTGAGCGCCACCTGCGTGTAGGAGTCCTGGAGGATCGGCACGCCGTCCACGACGTACAGCGGTTGATTGCCGGCGTTCAGCGACGCGGGGCCACGCACGCGCACGGAGATGCCGCTGCCGGGCTCACCGGAGTTCTGCATCACCTGCACGCCCGGAATCTTTCCCTGCAAGGCGTTGTCGATGCCGGCCACCGGGGTGTTGGCGATCGCGGCTCCATCGATGGATGCGATGGCGCTCGACACGTTCTGTCGGCTGGCCGTGCCATAGCCCACGGAGACCACCGTGGATAACATCGCGATGGCGGGCTTGAGAACGAAGCTCGTGGCGACGATGTCATTGCCTGACACCGTGAGGCTGCGTGTCGATGGCTCGTAGCCGATGCGACTCACGCGCACGGCGACCACACCGACCGGCACACCGGTGAGCGTGAAGGCCCCGGCGTCGTTCGTCACCGCGCCGCGCCGTGTTCCCACGACGATCACCTGGGCGCTGGGCACACCACGCTGCGTGGTGGAGTCCAGGACCGTTCCTCTGATGGTGCCGGTCACCTGCGCCGTCGCTCGCGCGCTCGGCAGCGCGACCAAGGTGAGCACGACTGCGAGAAGTGCGAGCGGGAGCCTGCGGGACAACGCCATGTCCGTTCCTCCTGGGGAAGCAGCCGGAATCCTCGAGGCTGAGATCGGCCGATGACTTCATGGGGCGGGAGTGCTATCATCGAGCGCCGCACTCATGCGGTCAAGACCTTCCCAATCACTCGGTCATGAATCGGCACCTGCGCAGCCCGATGGCATCACACAGATCGCATCGCTCCGCCCTTTACGCACTGCTGGCGCTCATCGCTGTGGGTTGCGCGTCCGCGCGTTCCGCCCCCGCCCCCGCCCCCGCCTTCCAGGCGGCAACGGCATCGACCCCCTCACAAGCGCGCGGCACACTGTTCATCGTCGGGGGTGGACCGCAGCCGCCGGCCCTCGTGCAGGAATTCGTGACGCTGGCCGGCGGGCCGGGGCGCGCCAGGATCATCGTGTTCGCGATGGCCAGCTCGGACGGCGCAACGAGCGGCGAAGAGAAGGCGCGTGACCTTCGCGCGCTGGGTGCGACCGCGCTCAACGTGTTCGTGAACCACGACCAGGCAAATACGGATTCCGTCACCCACCTGCTCGACGGCGCAACCAGCATCTGGTTCGGCGGCGGCGATCAGGTGCTCCTCGCCAAGGCGCTGCGTGGAACGAGAACCGAGCGCGCCATGCACGAGCGCTACGCCGCCGGCGCGGTCGTCGGTGGCACCTCGGCCGGCGCGGCCGTGATCTCGGCTGCGATGATCACCGGTGACGAACGCCGTCCCGGCGGCGACCGCCCCGATACGACGACCGGATTCATGACCATCGCGCGCGACAACATCGTCGTCGCTGACGGCTTCGCCTTTCTCGACGACGCCATCGTGGATCAGCACTTCCTGCGTCGCAAGCGGCACAATCGCCTGATGAGTCTCGTGATCGAACGCGCACCGCATCTCGGCGTGGGGATCGATGAGTCCACAGCGCTCGTCGTGGAGCCGGATGGACGATGGCGCGTGTCCGGCGCGAGTGCCGCCGTGGTCTACGACGCGCGCCGCAGCACGACCACCACGCCCGGGACAGCCCTCGGCGCCACGGGGATCATGGTGCACGTGCTGCCGGCGGGAAGTCGCTTCGACCCGCGCACGGGCGAGGCGAGGTTACCCTAGAAGCCCATCTCATCCCGCAGGACCAAGCGCAACGAGCGAGTGAAGGAATGTCATCCCGCAAGCGCGAGCGCAGCGAGCGAGTGTCGGGATCCATTCTCAACCCACCCGACGCATCACCCCCGGCACCTCGTCCAGCAGCTCGCGCGCGAGATACCCGATCGGGCCGCGCCGGCGCGCCAGCACCTGACCGGCCGCGCCGTGCAGATACGCGCCCCACACGGCGGCGTGTGCCGCGGATGCGCCACGCGCTGCCAGCCCCGCCACGATTCCGGCGAGCGTGTCGCCTGAGCCGGACGTGGCGAGCCCCACCGAACCGCCGGCGTAGTGATACAGCGTCCCACCCGGCTCGGCGATCCAGCTCTCCGGACCTTTGAGCGCCACTACCACGCCGAATCGGTCGGCGGCATCACGTGCCATGGCCGCCGGATCGTCCTCGACCACGTCCTTGCCGATGTCCAGCAGCGATGCCATCTCGCCGGCATGCGGTGTGAGCACCGCGCGACCATGCAGCCGGCGCAGCAATCCGGTAGCCCCATCGCAGGCGAGGATCGCCGCCGCATCGAGCACCAGCGTGGCGTCGGGGCCAAGGCGAGGTGCGAGCATCCGCACGAGCGCGCGCGCCGCGCGATCGCTCGACATGCCGGGTCCGATCAGCAGCGCATCCGCATCCGGCGCTCGCCGTGCGAGCGCGCGCCCCGCCGCATCGCCCGCGATCTCGCCGGCGCGCGTTTCCGCGAGCGCGATGACCAGCGACTCCGGCACGTCCACACCCAATGCCGCCGCCGCGCTGCGCACCGTCGCGAGCTGCAGCTTGCCGGCGCCGGCGCGCAGGGCCGCCACCCCCGCGAGGAGAATCGCCCCCGGCGTTTGTGCGCTGCCACCCACCACGAGCACGCGACCGCGTGCATCCTTGTCGCTCTCGGGCGTAGGCTGCGGCAGCGGGATCCGCCGGAGCAGTGCGCGCGTGACCTCGATCACCCTGCTCACCGCGACGCGACCGGCGGATCCGGATTCGTCGTCACCGGGGCGCCCGCGTCCTCGAGCGGCGCCACGAAGTTGTACGTCCGCAACTGCAGCTCACCGTTCTCGCCACGATCGTAATTCATCGAGTACGCCGTGACGCCACAGTTCGCGACGTCTCCCGCCCGATCGATTGCGAGGATCTGATCTTCCGTCATTCCCTCGAGCAGGTAGCGGGCGCAGAGCACGATGACCTGATGCGCCATGATCAGCACGCGCTTGTCCGGTCCGCTGTGATGC
>JBJMNM010000096.1:0-4451 GCA_045804305.1 Gemmatimonadaceae bacterium
ATGCCTGCCGCCTGGGCCACGAACACAGACGCGAGCGCGAGATAGAGCGTGCTGCCGTCGAGATTGAACGAGTAGCCGGTCGGAAGCACGAACGACACGATGCGCCGAGGCACGCCGAGCTTCTCCATCCGCTGCAGCGCGAGCGGCAGCGCTGCCTCGGACGATGCTGTCGTGAAGGCGATCAGCCACGGCTCCCTCGTCGCCTGCCAGAAGCGCCGGATCGGCACCTTGAAGATGATCGCGATCGGGAGCAGCACGAACAGCACGAAGACGATGAGCGCTCCATACAGCGTGAGCACGAGCACGCCGAGATTCCGAAGCACGCCGAGCCCGCTCCGCCCCACCGTGACGGCGATGGCCGCGCCGATGCCGAATGGAGCGAATTTCATCACGATGCCCACAAACTTGAACATCACCTCGCTCAGGCTCTCGCAGAACGAGAGCATGAACGTCTTGGCCGCCCCCTGCACCTGCGACAGCGCCACCGCGAAGATGATCGCGAAGAACACGATCTGGAGCACCTCGTTCTTCGCCGCTGCCTCGAAGAAGCTCTGCGGCACCGTGTGCTCGATCACGCCGGCGAAGGTCGTCTGCGTCTTGGCCAGCTCGGCGCCCGTCTCGGACGACGCCGTCGCGAGGTTCACCCCTCGGCCCGGCTTCACGATGTTCACCGCGAGCAGCCCGACGACGAGCGCCAGCGTGGTGACGATCTCGAAGTAGACGATCGACCGGAAGGCGAGCCGGCCCACGCGCTTCATGTCGTCGCCATGGCCGGCGATGCCGACGACCAGCGTGGCGAACAGCAGCGGCACGATCAGCGACTTGATCATGCGCAGGAAAACGGTCGACAGGACCTGGAGGTCCGACGCCTCGAATCTCCCCGGATGGCCCGGTTGGTCGGGGAAGAGATACCCGATCAGGATTCCCAGGACCATCGAGATGACGATCCACTGCGTCTGCGAGATCCGGCGCAGGCCGGAGCGCGGAGGCGTCGGCGCCGCCGCGGATGCCACTCCAGTCATCGGATCAGCGATTCGGGGGAAGACCCGCCGCGCCGCGGCGCAGCGTCGAGTTGCGGAAGCCGTACGCAAAGTACAGCGCCAGGCCGATGGCCAGCCAGATGCCGAATCGCTCCCACGCGTGCCGGGGCAGGCCCCACATCACGAACACGCAGGCAGCGGCGCCGCCGAGACAGACCGGCCACACGAACGGCACGCGGAATGGCCGTGGCCGGTCAGGCTGCGTATAGCGGAGCACGAGCACCCCGATGCACACGAGCGCGAACGCGAACAGGGTGCCGATGTTGGTGAGGTCGTACGTTTCGCCGGCGTCGCCGATCAACGACCAGAGCGCGACGAACAGACCGGTGAGCATCGTTGTGGCGTACGGCACGCGAGCCTTGTGGCTCACGCGCGCCGCCCACTTGGGCAGCAGCCCGTCCCGCGCCATCGCGTAGAAGATGCGAGGCTGTCCATACTGGAAGACGAGCAGCACGGCCGTCATGGAGAACACCGCGCCGAGCGCGACGAGCCAGCCGGCACCCTGCATGCCGACGCGCTGCAGCGCGTACGCGAGCGGATCGGCGTGCAGGCTCGGATCGAGCTCGCGATACGGCACCATGCCGGTCAGCACCGCGCCGACGATCACGTAGATGATCGTGCAGATCGCGAGCCCGCCCAGGATGCCGATCGGCAGGTTGCGCTGCGGGTTCTTCGTCTCTTCGGCGGCCGTGGAGATGGCGTCGAAGCCGATGTAGGCGAAGAACACGATGGCCGCGCCATGATGAATGCCCTCGAAGCCATTCGGCGCGAAGGGATGGTAGTTGGCCGGATTGATCTTGGTCATCCCCACGCCGATGAACAGCGCGAGCGCGAGCAGCTTCACCACCACCATGATGTTGTTCGCTCGCGCGCTCTCGCGCACGCCGCGCAGCAGCAGCCAGGTGATCAGGGCGACGATCGCGAATGCCGGGAGGTTCACGAGGATCGGGATCCCCGCGATGCGCGGCGCCGATTGCAGCAGCCCGTGCACACCGGGATCGGAGCTGAGGAGGGCCGTGCGGTAGCCGGTCGTGAGCCAGACCGGCAGGTTGATCAGGCCACCGGTGAGCGTCTTGAAGTAGTCGCCCCACGAGATGGCGACGGCCACGTTGCCGACCGCGTACTCGAGGATCAGGTCCCACCCGATGATCCACGCCACGAGCTCGCCGAGCGTCGCGTACGTGTACGCATACGCGCTCCCCGCCTGCGGGATCATCGACGCCAGCTCGGCATAGCAGAGCGCCGCCAGCGCGCACGCGCCACCCAGCAGAAGGAACGAGAACACCAGCGCGGGACCGGCGCCGCTCCGGATGACCTCCCCGTTGGGCCCGAGCTGTCCCGCCGCCGCCGTGCCGATCGCGCCGAAGATACCGGCGCCGATCACGGCGCCGATCGCCAGCATGATCAGATCGCCAGCGCCGAGTGCCCTCTTCAGCGAGTTCGGGTGATCCCCCTCGACCAGCAGCTCCGAGATCGGCTTACGTGCGAAGAGCGATTTCATCCGCGTCAGATGAACAGCGGCGCCAGCACGAGCGTGATCGTGCTGAGGAGCTTGATGAGCACGTGCAGCGACGGGCCCGCCGTGTCCTTGAACGGGTCGCCGACGGTGTCACCCACCACCGCCGCCTTGTGCGCATCGGAGCGCTTGCCGCCGTACGCGCCCGTCTCGATGTACTTCTTCGCGTTGTCCCACGCGCCGCCGCCGTTGTTCAGGAAGCCGGCCATCAGGATGCCGGCGATCGTCCCGACCATCAACAGCGCCGCCACCGACTCGGCACCCATGTACTCGCCGGGTCCGCCGAAGCGCTTGAACACCACCCCGACCACGATCGGGAAGAGGACGACCAGCGCGCCGGGCAGCACCATCGCCTTCAGCGCGCCGACGGTGACGATGTCAACGCACGCCGCGTAGTCCGGATCCTCGGTGCCCAGCATGATGCCGGGACGCTCCTTGAACTGCCGGCGCACCTCGGTGATCACCGACGACGCCGCCTTGCGCACCGCGGTCATTGCCAGCGACGAGAACCAGAACACCAGCATCGCACCGAGCAGTCCGGCCACGAACACCACCGGCTTGGACAGATCGACGTGCAGCGTCTGGCCGGTGAGGTTGCGCACTTCATCCAGATACGCGGAGAAGAGCAGGAACGCGGCAAGCGCGGCCGAGCCGATCGCGTACCCCTTCGTGAGCGCCTTGGTCGTGTTGCCGACCGAGTCGAGGCGGTCGGTCTTGTCGCGCACCGATTCCGGCTGGCGCGACATCTCCACGATGCCGCCGGCGTTGTCGGTGATCGGCCCGAACACGTCCATTGCCAGGATGTAGCCCGCCGTCCCGAGCATCCCCATCGTCGCCACCGCGGTGCCGAACAGCCCGCCGATCGCCTGCCCCGCATCGTTCACCAGGCCGCTGGTCTGGCCGAGCGAGTAGCTCGCGATGATCGCGATGCCGATGGTGATCACCGGCAGCACCGTGGATTCCATGCCGACCGCGAGGCCGGCGATGATGTTCGTGGCCGGCCCGGTCTGGCTCGCGTCGGCGATGCTGAGCACGGGGCGGTAGCGATACTCGGTGTAGTACTGCGTGATGAACACGAACGCCACCGACGTGAGGATGCCGATCACGCCGCAGAAGAAGAAGTGCCACCACGCGTCCGGGGCCGCGGCAACCTGCAGCAGCATCCGGCTGGCGAAGAAGAACATCACCGTCACCAGCACGGCGGTGACGTAGTAGCCCACGTTCAACGCCTTCATCGGATCGGCGTCTTCCTTCGTCCTCACGACCATGACGCCGACGATCGAGCAGATGAGCCCGAGCGCCATGATCACGAGCGGGAAGAGAATGCCATTGATGCCGAACGACTTGTACAGCAGCACGCCGAGGATCATCGCGCCGATGTTCTCGGCGGCGGTGCTCTCGAACAGGTCGGCGCCGCGGCCGGCGCAGTCGCCCACGTTGTCACCCACCAGGTCGGCCACCACGGCGGGATTGCGCGGATCGTCCTCCGGAATCCCCGCCTCCACCTTGCCCACCAGGTCGGCCCCGACGTCGGCGGCCTTGGTGTAGATGCCGCCGCCCAGCTGCGCGAACAGCGCGACGAACGATGCCCCGAACCCGTAGCCGACGATGAGGAACGGGATGTGCTGCGCCCACTCACCGGCATCGACGCCCGCCGGCGCGAAAGTCGACAGCGCAGCGAACAGTCCGCCGACGCCGAGGAGACTCATGGCGACGGTGAACAGCCCCGAGACGGCACCGGCGCGCAGCGCCGTCTGAAGCGCGTCGTTGAGCGACGTCATCGCCGCCGCCGCGACGCGGATGTTCGAGCGGATCGACACCCACATGCCGACGTAGCCCGCGATCCCCGAGCTCAGCGCACCGAGCAGGAAGGACGCCGTGACGTAGAGCGCGAA
>JBJMNM010000097.1:0-3669 GCA_045804305.1 Gemmatimonadaceae bacterium
TCATTGATCGTCATTGCGATACTGGGTCTCTCAATCGCAGGGCTCAAGCGCGCCGCCACGTCCTGTCGACCCAAGCACTTGATTCCGTAGTCGCGGCGGACAGTCCGGGACTCCGACCCGTTTGCTTTTCCTCCGCGCCCTCTCAGTCTCTCGGCGTTCTCTGCATCGAGGCGTTGATCCTATCGAGGCGCGATCACCGCGCCATCACCCAGTCCCACACGCCCTCCATCCGCGCGCGTGCTACCACGCGATCCTCCGGCAGCAGGAACCGCTCCGACACCAGCGCCCGCGTCGCACCGTCGACGGAATTCAGGAACGCCTCGCGCGACGGATACAGCCGCTCGATGCTCGGACGCGAATCGCCTCGGCTCCGCCGATCGGCTTCCGTGCGCGGGAGCGGCACGAAGGTGCCCTGGAAGCTCACCAGCCGATCGGTCGGTGGAACACTGCGAAGCTGCCACGGAAAGTACGTTGCGAGGGGAACGCGCAGCTCCACGCTCCGGATGCCACCGAGGTCGTTTCCAAGTGAATCCGACGCCGGCACGACCACGGTGTACGGCGCGCCAATCCGAGGCGGCTCCTGTGTGATGACGCCCTTCTCCCACGCGTCGCCGAACGAGAGGCGGTAGGGCGTATGCGGCACGCGCGCGATCGCGACGCCCGGGATCGTAGGCATGACGCGCGTATCGGCGCGGACGAGCTGATGCGCGGCCAGCGTCGGATACGCCGACGCCGGCGGCGTCGTGCCGGTCTGCACCCAATCCGTGAGCGCGACGAGCAGCGCCCGCAGCGCCAGCCGCTGATCGAGCGGATCGCCGCGCCACGCCGGACCGTCACCGACGCGCTGTGCGTCCTGCGGCGGCCACACGGCCGGACTGGAATGCTGCGCCGAGGCGAGCACATAGCGCCGCTCGGTCGGCAGGAATGGAATGTCTGTCTTTCCGTCCACACTCGTGTGCGTGAGCGACGCGCCGCGGCCCCAGTATTCGTAACCGCCCTCCACGTAGAACACCTTGGGCGGATGGCGTCCGAGCGGCACATGCGTGCGCAGGCCGCCGCGCGCACCGGTCACCGGGTCGCGCTCCTCGACGCTCGTGAACGGAAAGACATCGGTTGGATAGAAGAAGGTGGAGTACGGCTGTGCGTCGCGCGACGGCTGGGCGAACCGGTGATTGAAGCTGCCGCGCCCCGCACCCGCCGTGTGAGCGAAGATGCCGTCGAACGCCGGGCGGCCTGCTTCATCCGTGTTGAACCCCTCATACAGGAAGTGGCGCAGGAACCGCCCGGTCTGCGACACGCCGTACGCGATGCCGTACTTCGTCGGCGCGATGCTCGCGGAATCGTGCTTGAGGTACGAGATGATGTCGCGCACCGCCGCGAGACCGGTGCCGACCACCACGGGGTCCTTCGAGCGGTAGATCACCTCGTAGATCTTCCCCGCCTCGAACCCCGCCGGCATGTACACGCTGCGCGGATCGGACACGACCTGCCCTTGCTCCTCGCGCGCGAAGCGCCACTCGGAGCGCGCGATGGGACGCCCGATCGCCGATGGATTGTCGCGTACGGTCAGCACATTCGCCGCGTCGCTCGTGTCGCTCACCGGGTAGCCGAGCGCCTGCGACGTGCCGACGCGGTGGCCGAGCGGGATGGTGCGCGTGGGGGCATCGACGGTGATGTCGCTGCGCACGAGCCCCGTGATGGGGTGCACGCTGTCGCCGGCGATGGGCGGCGCGAAGTGCAGCCCCTCCGAGCCCGGCAGGATGTCCCACTGCCATCCGAGCATCACGACGGTGTAGCCGCGACGCAGCAGGAATGCGTCGCCATAATAGGCGGAGTCGGTTGGCGATGCGGCTCGCCGCGCGCCGAGCTGAAACACGCCGACGGTCATGCCGCCGCGATTGACGACGTCGACGAGCGTCACGCCGCTCCGGCGCGCGGGGTCCTTCGGCACGAGCATCACGAACTCGCTCCACGCCTCCACCTCACCGGCCGCGTTGCGCGGGGCGCGATCGAGATCGACGATCTGACGATCGTACGGATTCTTCGGGTCGAAGGCGAAGTACACGCGCCCGACGAGCCGCTCGTATTGACCCGCCGCGCCGAAGGTCGCGCCGCCGGCGATCAGCTCTCGGCGATCGATCGTGACGCGGACGACACGCGCCTGCACCGTCCGCGGAAGCAACAGGCAGCATGCGCTCGCCGTGAACAGCAGGGCGCGCCGCAAGCCAGCGGCGAAGAGACGCACGCTCCGCGGAGCGTCAGTCCGCTCTGCTGCGGGCCCGCTCGTTGTCGGCAAAGAACTGCTCGATGCACACCGTGATGACGATGGAGAGCAGCTCGCCGTCTGCATCGCGCAGCCACCACCGCGCGTCGGGGAGCGTGGCCCACGCGTGCTTGATGGCAATGATCAACTGCTCGGCGCGGAGCTCGCGACGCTTCGTTTCTTCGCACAGCCGTGCGAGCGGCATGGTCAACGCCGCGTTGTAGGAGGCGCGATCGCCACTGTTGTGGATCGTTTCCAGCGCTTCGCGCAGGACGCGCCTCGCCTCGGCGACGATCGCCGGATCGGGCGGGCGGGGGATCGCCGGCTGCGAGGGCGGGGTGGCGTAGGTGTAGGGCATGGGAGGGCTCCTGATGCCGGCGACGTGCCCCTTCGATCGAGGTGGCATCGCCCGGGCCCCACGCTAATACACAGCTGCTGTCATGTCCAGTAACTCTTTACCGTACAACACTTTAAGTGTCTAGTTTTGTACGAAGTTGTACACTTGCCTGGTACGATACCTTACCTGACCGCTCCCCCCCCCCGCGCGCATCGCTGTATGTATCGCGCGTCGCGGCGTAGCACCCGCACGACGCAGCCTCGAGTCCCTTGCGGTCTCGAATCGTGATCTGTCCGCGCGTCGTGCTGATGAGCCTCAGTCGCTGCAGGTTGGTCACGGCGAGCGTGGCAGCCGGCCGATGCACACCCAGCATGTAGGCGAGGAAGCGCTGCTTGATCGGCAGCACGTCGACGCCGAGCCGGTCATGCGTGATCAGGAGCCACCGTGCGCACCGCTCCTCGAGCGTGTGGAGTCGATTGCAGACGACCGACTGCGACACTTCGTCGTAGAACGCGTGCACGTAGCGCAGCAGCAACCGCTCCACCGGCGCGTTGTGCGTGAGGACTTCCAGCAGGTCCGCGGTCCGCATCCGCTGGGCGTCGCCCTCGAACTGGACGAGGGTGCGCGATGTGCTGATGGGTGAGAGCAGGAGGACCGACGATCCCACGATCCCTTCGCGCCCGACCGTGCCGACTTCCACCACGCGACCGTCCTGCGTCCTGGTCAGGGAGACGGCGCCGCAGCGGGGGAAGTAAATGTGCTCGATGTGCTCCCCCACTTCGTAGAGTACCTGCTCCTCCTCGAGCGCGACCAGTGTGAACAAGGGCGCGAGCAGCTGGCGCTCGGTCTCCTCCAGCCCGGAGAGCAGGAGGCTCGTATCGGGCGCGCGCGGAGCGCATGACGTCGTGTCCGCGACCGCTGCAGTCCGTGGTTTGGTTGCCATACGATCACTCCCATCGCGCGGCCCAAAAAACCGTCCGGCTGGGACGCTCCAACGCTCTGTCCGCCAGGGTGCGTCCCCCGCGCCTCGTCAGAATTGCAAGCGTAGCACCAACGCGGAACGATGGAA
>JBJMNM010000098.1:0-7733 GCA_045804305.1 Gemmatimonadaceae bacterium
GAGCCCATACGACCCGCAGTTCAACCCGAAGAGCGTGAGCCGCATCGAGGCGATCGGCGACGACATCGTGAAGACGCTCACGCGTCTCGATGCGTCGAAGACGCGATTCGTGGTGGGGGCAAAGTAGCCCGGCGCTATCTGGCGGGGAGCCCTCGGCCGATACTGCCATCACAAGCCCGACGCCCGGCGGCGTGATCGCCGCGGGGACGTCGCGCGCGGTCGCCGACGTCCCTCCTGATCCGCCCGTGCCTGGTCCCTCCGTTCGCGCCATCAACCGGCAGGTAACCCTCGGCTTCCTCGCTGCTCTCGCGGTACTGGTGGGAATCACCTTTTACGCGCAGTCGCGGGTCACCTCACTCGCGGAAGCCACGGCGTCGGTCGACCACACGCATCGTGTGCTGGAGGCGCTCAATGCCGTGGATGCTCGCCTGACGAGTGCGCGAGCCGAAGCTCGGGGCTACCTGCTCACCGGGCTCCAGGCAGATCGCACTCGATATCGGTACGCCGCGGATGGGACGACTGCGGCGGTGCGCGTGGTTCGGGAGCTCACACGCGACAACGTCGCGCAGCAGGCGCGACTTGATAGCCTGGGCCATCTCGTCGCGGAGCATCTCGGTGTGCTCGACCATGCCGTCGCGGCGTACGAGGCTCGCGGCCGAGGGGCCGCGCGTCGCGAGCCGGATCTCGGCGCCGCGACCGGCGACGAGCACCTCATGACGCGCTACCGTGAGCTGAGCGCGCGGATCTCCTCAGCGGAGAGGTATCTGCTCGCCGAACGCGCGGTCGCCCGCGCGGCGCGGCATCGCGACTTCGCCGCCGCGATCCTCGTGCGCAGTCTCCTCGCCCTGCTCGTCGTGCTGGTGGCGTGGTGGCGCGTTCGCACCGACCTCGCCGAGCGTGTGCTGGCCGAGCGGGCGCGGGACGAGCACGCGGCGGAGCTGCACCGGCAGTCGCTCGAGCTCGAGGCACAGAACCAGGCGCTCGTGGCGCAGGGGGAAGCGCTGCAAGCGGCGATGCACCAGGCCGAAAGCGCCAATCACGCCAAGAGCCGCTTCCTGGCGCAGATGAGCCACGAGCTGCGCACGCCGCTCAACTCCGTCATCGGATTCGCCAACATCGTTCGTCGGAACTCGCGTGGGGCGCTCACGGCTGGGGACCTCACGTACATCGACCGCATCTCGGAGAATGGACGGCAACTGCTCCGGACGATCAACAGCATCCTCGACCTCGCGAAGATCGAAGCAGAGCAGGAGAGCGTGGAGCTGGACATGGTGGCGCTCGGTCCGCTGATCACCGAAGTGCTGGCGCAGCTCGAGCCGCAGGCGATCGCCGGCGGCGTGTCGCTCGTGGCGGCGCTGCCCTCGCCGCTGGCGTCGATCGTGACCGACACGGAGAAGCTTCGCCGCGTACTGATCAACCTCGTGGCGAACGCGCTGAAGTTCACCAAGAGCGATGGACGCGTGACGGTGCGGGTGGAGTGCGCGGCACGCATGCCGACGTCGCCGATCGCCATCGAGGTACGCGATACGGGGATCGGGATCGCGCCGGAGCGACTGGCGGCGATCTTCGAGGCGTTCGAGCAGGGAGACGTGGGCGTCGGCCGCGAGTTCGGTGGCACGGGGCTCGGGCTCTCCATCTCCCGCGCGCTCTGCCGCCTGCTGCACTGCGAGCTCACCGTGGTCAGTGTCGTCGGCGAGGGAAGTGTTTTCCGCATCGCGCTGCCGGCGAGTGGCGCGCTCGCGTCGGCGCCGCTCGCACCGTCGTCGGCGCGCCTCGCTGCATCGCACTGACCATCGCGAGCGAGCGCGACGATCGAGCGGGCCGTTCCGTCACGGTTTCCGACTCGATGGCATCGGATTGTGACATGTGTCGCGCTCATCGACACCGCGATGTGGATAATGTCACGAAACAGGGGTATTTCTGTCACGAATTCACCCTTGAGGCACGCGTTGCAATGGCCAATGCTATCTGCACGCGTATGGGACGCATCCGTATCAGCGCCACTCGAGTCTGGAGACATTGCGGTGTTCGATAACAAAGAACGCGCTCGTCATCTTCCGTTCTTCACGGAGCTGGCGTCGCTCGACGATGGAGATGCGGGCTGGCGCTCGGTGAGCGCTGGTCTCGTGGTGCTCCGACTCGTTGATGCATGGATCGAGGAGGGCGCGGCGGCGGTGAGCGCGGACGGCTGGGGCGTGCGGTCGGTCGAAGCGGCGATCGAGGAGATGCCGGCTGGACAGCCGGCGCGCGCGGTGCTCGCGAGCGTGGTGGATGCGGTCAGGACCTCGAGCACGGGTGAGATGCATTCGATCGCGCCGCGACTCATGGCGTATGGGCGCGCGCTCGATCTCGACGCGAAGTGGGCCCTGGCGGCCGACGTCTATGAGACTGTGATCGCACACGTGCATCCGGTGGAGGAAAGCGACGTGGCGATCGGCGCGCATCTCAGGCTGGCATACTGCCAGCGGAGCATGGGCGCGCTCGACGACGCGAGCAAGAGCTACGAAGCCGCGAGCGCGATCGCCACGGACGTGGACGATCTCTTCGGCATTCTGCGATCGCAGATTGGTGCGGCGAAGATCGCGATGGCGCGCGGCAACATGCCCAGCGCGGAGCAGCTGCTGGACGATACGATTGCGCGCGCGTCGCAGAGCGAGCAGCTCGTGGACGTGCATGCGATGGCGCTGCAGGACCGCGCGACGGTGGCGTTTCAGCGGGCGCGGTACGACCTCGCCGTCGAGCTGGCGTATGCCTCGCTCGAACTGACGACGGATCCGATCAACCGCGACCGTCTGCTCTCGAGCGTCGCGTCGTCGTTCTACATGCTCGGTGTGCGCAGTGCGGCCAAGGATGCGTGGATCATTCTCGAAGCCACGGCGCAGGAGCAATACACGCGGTGGACCGCGTCGATCAATCTCATGGAGATCGCAGCGCGTGAGGGCTCGATGCCGCTGTTCGAGCGATATCGACGCTCACTTGCGACCATGAGCTTTCCGCCGGCGATCGAGGCGCAGTTCTACCTCCAGACGGCCGAGGGCTACGAGGCGCTCTCGGAGTTCGGTGAAGCCGCAGCGGCAGTGGAGCGTGCGCGATCGATCTCGGAACGGTACGGCTTCAATCAGATCACGTTCGCGGCGGAGAGCGTCGCGGCACGCGTGAAAAGGGGCCAGCCGACGGCGCCACTGGCATCGGAGGCCCCTGTGCCGGTTCAGCTTCGCGGAGTCGCTGCGAGCATCACCGCCCTGCGGAAAACCGTCCCTGCCTGATGGCAGGGACGGATGCGATGACTCGGGATTCTCAGCCGTTCGACTCAGTGGTGCCGATGCGGCCCGTCGAGTCGGTCGTGGTGTCGAAGCGAGGAGCACTGACCTTGGGCGAGGCCTGGGGACCCGTCGGAGCAGTCGGAGAGGCGCACGCGGTCACAATCAAGGAGGCAATCGTAACGACCACGAGGGACAGTTGGCGGCGGGACATGAGCGACTCCGGTGAGGGGGCAAACAGTTGGGGGGAACGACTGCCCCGAACGTAGGGTCGCGGTGCGTCGCGTAAACCGGCATTTTGTGACAAAAAACCGGGTTTTTGCGACATCCATTACACGCGCACCAATTGCACGTCGCCGCCCTACTCCCTCGCAACCTGCTCGCACACCTCCGCATCGTGCTCGGGGATTCTCATTCCCTGAGCGCAGCCACGGACCCGGCGGAGCTGCATTCGATGCTCAGGGTCGGCGATGCCGACCTGCTCGTCGTGGATCCGGCGGTGCACGACGGCCAGTTGGCCGACGCGGTCGAGGACATCATCGCACGGCATCCGGCGCTGTCGGTGATCATCTACACCACGCTTGCGCCGGCGTCGATGCGGCTCGTGGTACGGCTGGCCAGGCTCGGTGTGCAGCACGTGGTGTTGAATCGGTTCGACGATGAGCCGCGACGCTTTCTCGAGTTGATCGAGCGCGTCCCGGCCCACGCGGTGGCCGAGTTGATGTTGGAGCAGTTGGCGACGCAGCTCCAGGCGTTGCCGGTGGTCCTGGCCCGGGCGATCGAGCAGCTGGTGCGCTCGCCCTCCCGGGCTCGGAACAGCCAGGAGCTGGCGACGATGGCGGGGATGACCCTCCGCACTCTCTACCGGCACCTGACCCCGGTGGGGCTCCAGCCTCGCCACCTGATCGTCTGTGCGCGGCTGCTGCGGGCCTACACCTACATCCGTGGGCCGGGCAGCAGACTGAAGGAAGTGGCGCTCAAGCTGGGATACGCCGACCCCAGCCAGATGAGCGAGCAGTTGCGGGACTGGACGGGGTACGCCGCGAAGGACATCCGGCGCCTGCTGCCGCCAGAGGAGTTCGTCCGTCTGCTCGCGGAGCATCTCCGGCGGGCCGATGCTGAGGAGGAAGAGGACGAGGTGGAACCAGTATGACCACGGCACCGCGACGTCGCGGCCCGAGAGGGGGTAGTCGTTCGATGACAGACGCAGAGGATGGAATGCACGGAGAGCGGGTCCGAGTGCTCGTGGTGGACGACGAGCCGGCCATCTGCAAGGCGCTGACGATCGCGCTGCAGCGGGCCGGCTACGACGCGCTGTCCGCGCAGTCGGGCGACAGCGCGCTCGCGCTCCTCGCCAACGAGCACGTCGACATCCTGCTCATCGATCTGCGCATTCCCGACACCCGCGGCGACGTGGTGTTCGAGCTCGCCGCGGCCACGCATCCCCATCTTCGCCACCAGACGCTGTTCATGACGGGCGACATCTCCGAGCGCGCGCACCGGCTCGTGACATCCTGCAAGTGCCCGATGCTGCGGAAGCCGTTCGAGCTTCGTGAGATGATCGCCGCGATCGAGCAGCTCACCCCGCGCCAGCGGCGCGACGCGCAGGGGCAGAGCGCCTGACCAGTCGTGAACCGTAGACGGATCACGCGCAGTCAGAGCTTCCAGCCCTTGAGCTTCGTGATCGTCTCCTCCAGCGCGCGGCGCTCTTCGTCGCGGCTGGCTTCGGCCCACAGCCCCTCGAAGGTGCGCACCGCGAGATCGAGCGCGAGGGGATCGTGCTCGGCGCCGGCCACACTGACGGCATTGTCGGCGAGCGCGGCACGCGCGAGCTGGTCGGCGGGAAAGCGGTTCGCGACTTGCTGCCAACGCTCCATGCGGTCGCGCGGATTCGACTCGGCGAGCGCCCACAGGTGCCAGGCACCACGGTTGTCGTCGGCGACGGCGATGGCGCGCAACGCCAGCGCGCCCACGACGTCCGCGCCGCGACCGGTGAGCCAGTAAGCGTTCGCGAGCACCACCATCGCCTGCGCATCGTGCGACCGCACCGCGACGACGCGCTCGTACACGGGAATCACGACCTCGGGGAGATCGCGAAAGGGCGCCGCCGCGGCGACCAGTGTGTCGGGATCGGCGGCGCGCGAAAGCGCCTGGACGCGGTCGAGCAATGCGCCAACGTCGCCCTGCCGCCGATATTCTTCGACAGCCGCCGCGAGTTCCACCGCGGGATCAGGAGGAGAGGAGAGCATGGGCGAAAGCTATTCGGATCGTCACGCAGCGGGAGCGCCGTTCGACGCGGCCGTGTCGGAGCGGTCGCCCGCGCACGCACTCGCGCGTTCGCTGCTCGCGCAACTCCTGCCCGGCGCGGACGCCGATCTGCTCCTGGCGGGGCTGCTCGCCGAGGCGGCGAGTCCACGCGACCCCGCGGTGCCCCCGGTTTCGGACGCCGCGCTGGACGCACCGGCACGTGAGCTCCGGCGGGTTCGCGCGCAGATCGCGCTGGCGGAGTCGGCGCGAATGGTCCAGCACGCGTTGAACAATCCCCTCACGGCGCTGCTCGCCGAGGCGCAGCTGCTGGAGTTGGAGCCGCTGGGAGACGAGGCGCACGCCGCGGTCGCGCGGCTGGTGGAGCTGGCACGGCGGGTGGTGGCGGCGGCACGGCGCCTCGACGTCTCCGGAGCGCCGCGCCCGGGTTGAGGGCGAAACGTCCACCCTCATGGGGCGTCTCGTTACCGGGGGCGGGTGGCGGCATGAAGTTCGCACCCTCCGCCCCGGGTTGCGCGAATCGCGTGCATTGGCGATACTCGATGTGTCCGGCGGTCCGATCGCGTTGTCGCGTCCGACTGGCCGAGCAACGATGCGTGGCAATCCCAGTGGCCCGTCTGCGACGGGTGCACGAGGCGAGACGAAGCGCCGCGCCCCTGTAGGACCATCGCCCGGCCCCGCGTGTGGGATCCGCGCCGGCGGACGATCCGAGGCACAGCACCGAGTCGCGTCGCATTCCATTGTCCCAGCGCGTGTTCCGCATGGCTCTCTGCCGTGTGGCCCCATCGCCGATATTCGATCTCAGCGACGACGCGACCTGCACCATTGCATGACTTAGTACGTGGGCACCCAAGCGTGACCCGCGCCGTATTCACCCTGACCGACAGTTGCATGAACGAACGCCGGCGTCCCCCCCGTCGCGGCCGCGGACCCCGCCCGTACAACCCCGCCTCCGCCGAACAGGCGGGGGAGGACAATCCCTACCGCGAGGCTCCGCCAGTGCCCGACGGCATCAGTCCATCGGCGCCTGCCGAGAGCGCGACACGCGCGCCCGACGCGCCGTCCACTGGCGGCGATGCGCCCGCCGTGCCCGCGGCGGTCGCGCCGACGCCCCTTGGCGACGGCCAATTCAGCGCGCCGCCGGCGGCACCACCTCGCGAGCCGCGCGGCCCTCGAGAACCCCGTGGTCCACACGAGCAGAACGGGCGACGTGGGCGACGCAATCGAGGGCGCGGACGTCAGCAGGGCGGCGGCCAGGGCGGCGGCAGCGATCGGCAACAGCAAGGTGGGAGTGCGCCGGCGCCGGTGCAGTTGGTCCCCACCGGAGAGACCAAGGGGTGGTTCGATCCGGCGCGCGATGGCGGCTTCGTCCGCCGCCACCAGGCGAGCTACCTGGCCGACGCCGGTGACGCGTACGTCCCTCCCCATCTCGTCCGCCAGTTCGTGCTACGGAAGAGCGACGAGATCGCGGGGACGACCGGCCGGGACCCGCGCGGACGCACGGCTCTGATCGAGATCACGTCGATCAACGGCGAGGATCCACAGAGCACACTGCGTCGCCCCGAGTTCAACACGCTGACGGCGACCTACCCGGAGCGGAAGCTCTTTCTCGAGACCGGTCGTCCGGCCAAGGGCGGCCCCGAGCTCACACGCCGCGCGATCGACCTCATCGCGCCCATCGGCTACGGACAGCGCGCGTTGATCGTGGCGCCGGCGCGCGCGGGCAAGACCACGCTGCTGCACGCCATCACCGAGGGAATCGCGATCAACCATCCGTCGGCGCATCTGCTCATCCTGCTCGTGGACGAACGGCCGGAAGAGGTGAGCGAGGCGATCTCGTGGGGCGTGGGCGAAGTGATCGCCTCGAGCTTCGATCAGCCGGCGGCGCGGCACGTGGAGGTGACGGAGATGGTGCTGGAGCGCGCGCGTCGCCTCGTGGAAATGGGAAAGGACGTGATCATCGTGCTCGACTCGCTGACGCGCATGGCGCGCGCGCACAACACGGCGGAGCGCGGCACGGGACGCACGATGTCGGGCGGACTGGACGCGCAGGCGATGGCGAAGCCGAAGGCCTTCTTCGGATCCGCGCGCTCGGTGGCCTCGAACTCGGGTGGCGGCTCGTTGACGATCATCGCGACCGCCCTGGTGGAAACGGGCTCGCGGATGGACGACATCATCTTCGAGGAGTTCAAGGGAACGGGCAACTGC
>JBJMNM010000099.1:0-2491 GCA_045804305.1 Gemmatimonadaceae bacterium
CAGGTGCTCGCTCTCCCGGATGCGCAGCAGCGCGTCCACCGTGCGCGCGAACTCGTCCTCGAGGAGCCCGAGCAGCGCCAGATCGCCGCCGAGCTGGCGCACGTACGCGCGAGCGATCTCCAGGTCGGTCTTCGCGCATACCATCTCGATCTTGCCGAGGAGGTCGTCGAAGAATGGCCAGCGCTTCGCCATCTGCCGGAGGGTCGCGAGACCGTCGGGGGTGGCGATCGCCTCGCTGAGCGCCGTTCCGGCGCCGAGCCAGCCGGTGAGCATGAGCCGGATCTGCGTCCATCCGAATCCCCAGGGGATGGCGCGAATGCCGCCGATGCCGGGCGCGGCTCCCGGACGATACGCGGGACGCGAGCCGAAGCGCGCGTCGGCCAGCTCGTCGATCGGCGTCGCGACGCGGAACAGCGCGAACAGCGCATCATGGTCATGCACGAGATCGCGGTACACGGCGAGGCCGCGCGCCGACATCGCGCTCATCGCGCGGCGAAACTCCTTCATCTCGGCCGCGGTGATCGATTCCTGCCACCGGTTGAACTCCTGGAGCAGCACCCCCGCGAGGGTGACCTCGAGCGTGCGCTCGGCCACCGGGAGGAGGCCGAATTGCTGGGAGATGATCTCGCCCTGCTCGGTGATCTTCAGCCGGCCATTCACGGTGTTCGGCGGCAGCGCCGCGAGCGCGCGCGAGACCGGCGATCCTCCACCGCGGCCGACGCTTCCACCGCGGCCGTGAAAGAGCCGCAGCTCCACGCCGGCCTCGTGAAAGAGCGACGCGAGCGCTTCCTGTCCCTGATACAGTGCCCACGACGACGCCACGATCCCGGCGTCCTTCCCCGAGTCCGAGTAGCCGATCATCACCTCCTGCCGATTGTCTCTCGCCGCGAGCTGCCGGCGATAGACCGGATCCTCGAGCAGCGAGCGCATCACGGCGGACGCATGCTGCAGGTCATCGAGCGTCTCGAACAGCGGGACGACGTCGATCGACGATACCGGCGGATCGGCGGCGAGATCCACGAGCCCGACTTCGCGGCCGAGCAGCAGTACGCGCAGGAGATCCTCGGCGCTCGTCGTCATCGAGACGATGTAGGTGCTCGCGGCGGCCTCGCCGAGCTCCTGCTGGATCGTGCGGACGGCGCGGAAGGTGTCGAGCACCCGCGTGGTGGAGTCTGCGAGCGTCGTCTGCGCGCCCACGAGCGGGCGGCGTCCGGTGAGCTCGCGGCGCAGCGCGACGCCGTCGAGCGGCGCGAGTCCGAGCTGCGCCGCGATGTCGGCGACCGCCGCGGTGTGATTGTCGGCGTGGTCGCGAATGTCCATCAGGAAGCCGTGCAGCCCGTGCGCGCGCACCGACGCGAGCAGCGGATCGATCGTCGTGCGGCTCGCATGCTCGGCGCCGGCACGCAGCACGTTCTCGCGCACGAGCTGGAGATCGTCCTCCAGCTCCTTCGTCGAGCGATACGCGGCCGGCTCGTGCGCCACTCTGCCGGCGTCGCGTGCCGCGGTGAGCCGTCGCGTCGCCTCCACTCGCGCCGCCATGAAGCTGAGCTTGAGCCGGAGCGGCTCGTCGGCGTTGCGGCGACGGTTCGCCTCCCACACGTCGGGGAGACGCGGTTTATCGGCCTCGAGCGATGCCTCGAGCGCGGGGGTGGGCGGGGCGAACTGTGCGGACACCGACAGCCGCTCCACGAGATCGCTCAACGCGGCATGATAGCGCGCGAGGATCGCGTAGCTCGCGCGGCGCGCGGTGGCCACGGTGACGTCGGGCGTGACGAAGGGATTGCCGTCACGGTCGCCGCCGACCCAGTTGCCCATGCGCAGCGGCACGATGCGCCGCAGTGTTTCGGAAGCGCCGCCGAACTCTTCCTCGAAGGCGCGCACGAGCGCGTCGCGCGCGCGGGCGCCGGCGTCGAGCAGGCGCGTCTCGAGATACCAGAGCACCGTGCTCACCTCGTCCTTCACCGATGGGCGGTCCTGCCGCACCTCGGCGGTGACCCACAGCAACTCGACCTCGCCGTCGAGCGCCTCCTCGATGGCGCGACGCTCCGCGTCGGGTGCGGTCTCGCGCGTAAGCAGGGCGTCAGCCACGCGACCCTGAAGGGCGAGCAGCGTGCGACGGGTGGACTCGGTGGGATGGGCGGTGAGCACGGGGCGGACGTCGAGGCCGAGCATGGCGCGCTCCACCTCGGGCGCGCCGTGTCCTTCGCGCCGCAGCGCCTGCATGGTCCACCGCGCCGACGCGGGCTGCGGCTCGACGTGGTCGCGCGTCCGGTACGCCCGCGCGCGGCGCACACGATGCACCTGCTCCGCGGTGTTGATCAGGAGGAAGAACAGCGTGAATGCGCGCGCCGTCACCGCGCTGAGCTCGAGCGACAGCCCTTGCACCTGCTCCAGCAGCTCGTCGAGGGAGACGGCGTCGGGATCGCCGTGGCGGCGGGCGCGGCAGGAGCGCCGCAGGCGCTCGATGGTGTCGAACGCCTCCTCGCCCTCG
>JBJMNM010000100.1:0-2828 GCA_045804305.1 Gemmatimonadaceae bacterium
CCTTGAGCGCGAGCGCGATGGCGGCGTGGCCGACGTACACGTCAGCGCCGACGACGGATGCGCCAGTCAGCGACCGTGATGACGATCAATGGCAGGGAAAGCAGGAAGGCGAATCCGCGCATGCGTTCCGCCCAGCGCGCCGCCAACCCGAACAACCGCAGGACCCCGTCAGCGAAATCCACTCAGGAGTTCGGCGCGGATCGACTGCGCGCGCAGGCGTCGCACAGCGTGGCACTCGCGGCCAGATGCGCGCCGCAGCTCCCGCAGAGCGAATACACGCGTACGCCATGCGGCGTCACCTCGCGCAGGATCGGGCGCGAGAGGGTGACGTCGAAGGAGAGCGCCAGCGGCAACGCTGGCACGCGAGGGGTGTGGAGCAGCGAGCGCCAGAGGCGCGAGCTGGTTATCCGACTGATCCACTGACGAAGGGACTGCATCGATCGCTCGCTCGGTACGGTTCCGCGCTTGGAGCGGCCGCACCGGCGTGGCCGTCCCATTGGAAAGTGGGAGCAAGAGATGTGCACGGACATTGGCCCTTCTGTCATGGTGAGCTGGATCACCCGAATCCCATCCGCTCGCGCACCACGCGCATCGTCTCGCCGGCGAGCTGCCGGCAGCGAGCGGCCCCGCTGGCCAGCGCGGCGTCCACCAACGCGGGCTCGGCCCGAAGCTGCTCGGCGCGCCGGCGAATCGGCGTGAGCTCCGCGTCCATGGAGTCGAGCAGCACCTTCTTGCAGTCGATGCAGCCCCAGCCCGCGGTACTGCAGTTCTGGGCGACGTTGTCCACCGTCGCCGGCGGGCTGAACGCCTTGTGGAGGTGGTAGATGTTGCACACCTCGGGGGTGCCGGGGTCGGTGCGCTTGATGCGCTTGGGATCGGTCACGGCGGGCCGGAGCTTGGCCCAGATCTCCTCGCGCGGCTCGAGCAGCCCGATCGTATTCCCCATGGACTTCGACATCTTGGCCTGGCCGTCGAGGCCCATGAGGCGCCGCGTCGGCGTGAGCAACGCCTTCGGCTCGGGAAAGTAGTCCTCGTCCGGCGCGAACTGCGCGTTCCACCGGCGCGCGATCACGCGCGACAGCTCCAGATGCTGCACCTGGTCCTCGCCCACGGGCACGGTGTCGGCGCGGTAGAGCAGGATGTCGGCAGCCTGGAGCACCGGATAGATGAGCAGGCCGGCGGTCACGCTCTCCTGTCGCTGCGCCTTTTCCTTGAACTGCACCTGGCGCTCGAGCTCCCCGATCGGCGTGACGGTGTTGAAGAACCAGGTGAGCTCAGTATGTTCCCGCACGTCGGACTGCACGAACAGGGTCGCACGCTCGGGATCGATGCCCGCGGCGAGCAGACCGATCGCCATCTCGCGCCGGCGCTCGCGCAACGCCGCCGGATCGTATGCGATGGTGATCGCGTGGAGGTCGACGATGCAGAAGATCGACTCCATCGTCTCCTGCAACGCCACCCAGTTCTTCACCGCGCCGAGGTAGTTTCCGATGTGCAGCGCCCCGGAGGGCTGGATCCCGCTGAAGATACGTGCCATGCAGAGAACGTAATGAGCGCGTCTGACGCGTCGCAAGGAAATCCGGTGAGCACGCGCGAGCCCGCGGCGGGGCACAGCGAGCGCCGCGCGCTGCTCGCCACCTGCGTGGCCGCGGCGGCTCGCGCCGCCGACGTCGTGCGCGCCGGCGCGGAGCGGCGCACCACGCTCACATGGGAATCGAAGAGCCGGTTCGATTTCGTGAGCGACGTGGATCGCGCGAGCGAAGCGGCGCTAGCCGACGTGATCCTGCAGCGCCACGCCGACGCCACGATCCTCGCCGAGGAAGGCTCGCCCAACGCCGAGTCGACGCGTGGACTGGTGTTCGTCGCCGACCCGCTCGACGGCACGACGAACTTCCTGCACGGCGTGCCCTGGTATGCCGTCTCGATCGCCGCGCTCGTGGATGGCCGGCTCGCGGCCGGTGCGATCATCAACGTGGCCACGGGCGCGTTGTTCACGGCCACGGCCGGTGGCGGCGCGCGCCACGCCGGCGCGCCGATGCACGTCAGCACCATCACGGAGCCGCACCGCGCGCTGATCGCCACGGGCCTTCCCTTCTCGCGCGAGGAGGAGATCGAGCGCTACGTTCCCACGCTGCCGGCCATCATGCGGGCGACGTCGGGCATCCGCCGCTTCGGCGCGGCCGCGCTCGATCTCGCCGACGTGGCGTGCGGCCGCTACGAGGCATTCTGGGAGCTGCGACTCAGCCCCTGGGACTTGGCGGCCGGACTGCTGCTCATTCGCGAAGCGGGCGGGATCGCCACTACGCTCGACGGCGTGGAGGCGCCGGTGGCGGAGACGTCGCTCGTGGCGGGGAATCCGGCGATGCATGCGTGGCTGTTGGAGAAGCTTCAAACGAGTAGTGAGTAGTCGACGCCGTATCTTTGGTTGCTTGGTTTCTCCTGGCCGTTGCTCACTGCCCACTGCGGCGTTGTAGTTTAACGCCGTTGAGGGACAACGCCGCGGTGGGCGATGAGGAGAAACCAAGGAACAACGAACCAACGACAGGTACGGCGGAAGGGCACATCAATCACGATCACTGAATCAGAACTGTCTCGGAATAGATGAAACTCATCGAGTGCGTACCGAACTTCAGTGAGGGTCGGCGTCCCGAAGTGATCGCGGCGATCCGCGATGCCATCGCCACCGTGGCTGGCGTCCATCTGCTCGATGTCAGCTCGGACGCGAGCCACAACCGCAGCGTCATCACCTTCGTCGCGCCGATCGACGTGGTGGCCGACGCGGCCTTCGCCGGCATCCGCGAGGCGCGCGAGCGCATCGACCTCACGCA
>JBJMNM010000101.1:0-4677 GCA_045804305.1 Gemmatimonadaceae bacterium
CCATTTGCGTTCCTGCTCGAGAGCGCGCCGGCGGGGAGCGAGACGTGGTCGCGCTACACCTTCCTCGGCAGCGCGCCGCGCGCGGCCTGGCGGCTTCGCGAGGGCGTGGTGGAGGACTGGACACCGGCGCTCGGCTGGCATGGTGCGCGCACGCCGGCGAATCCGCTCGACGATCTCGACGCGCTGGTGCGCGCCCATCCTCCGGTGGACGTGGCGGAGCTTGGCGCGTTCAGGAGCGGCGCGGTCGGATTCTTCAGCTCCGACACGGCGCGGCTCATCGAGCGGCTGCCGTCTCCGCCGCCGCGCGGCGACGCCGCCCCCGACGCGCTCTTCGTGTTCACCGATGCGCTCGTCATCATCGACAACCTTCGCGCGCAGGCACGTGTCGTTGTGGGCGCGCCCTTGGACGACGACACGAGCGACGCGGCGCTCAATGCCGCGTATCATCGTGCCACTGAGACCATCGAGCGCACGATCGACGCGCTGCGTGCGCCAATCTCGCTGCCCTCGCTCGACCTCCGCGCGGATGCGCCGGCCGCCGTCGGCACCTCGTCGTACGCCCGCGACCGCTTCGTGGCCGACGTGGAGAAGATCAAGGAGTACATCGCCGCCGGCGATGCGTTCCAGGTGCTGCTCGCGCGGCGCATCCGCGTACCGCTCGATTTTCCCTCCGACGCACTGTACCGGGCGCTGCGCGCACTCAATCCCTCGCCGTACATGTACCACCTCGTGCTCGACGGGCTCGAGCTGGTGGGCAGCTCACCGGAGCTCCTGGTGCGAGTGAGCGGCGGCCAGGTGACCGTGCGCCCGATTGCCGGCACGCGGCCACGCGGCTCCACCGCTGAAGCGGACGCCGCCATGGCGGACGAGCTCTCGCACGACGAGAAGGAGCGCGCCGAGCACGTGATGCTCGTGGATCTGGGCCGCAACGACGTGGGGCGCATCGCGCAGTACGGCACGGTGAAGGTCTCCGACTACATGACCGTGGAGCGCTACTCACACGTGCTTCACCTCGTGAGTCAGGTACAGGGAACGCTGCGTCCGGGGCTGGACGCGCTCGATGCGTTTCGCGCCACCTTCCCCGCCGGCACCATGACGGGCGCGCCCAAGGTGCGCGCGATGGAGATCATCGACGAGCTGGAGCCGGAGCGTCGTGGCGCGTACGCCGGCGCGGTGGGCTACCTGGGCGCGGGCGGCGCGCGCATGGACATGGCGATCACGATCCGCACCTGCGTGCTGTTCGATGGCGTGGCATCGGTGCAGACGGGCGCGGGAATCGTTCAGGATTCCGTGCCGGCGAGCGAGTGGACGGAGACGGAGAACAAGGCGCGAGCGATGCTCACGGCCATCGGGCGGGTGCGGGAAGCGATGTCGCGTGCCTGACAACTGGTAGTCTCGGGTGTCGGCCCCCATATTCCGCGTCAATGCCTCTCCGCCTCATCAGCTCTGACGGAAGCAAGACCTACGACCTCCGCGATGGCGTTCCCCTCATCGTGGGTCGTGCGCCATCCTGCGACGTGCCGGTGTTCGATCCCACCATCTCGCGGCGCCACGCCGAGCTCGTATCCGATGGCACGCGGCTGACCGTGCGGGATCTCGGCTCGAGCAACGGCACCTCGGTGAACGGCTCCAAGGTCGACAAGGCCAAGATCGCCGTGGACGACCAGGTGTCCTTCGGCAAGGTCGCCTTCCGCCTCGTCACCTTCGGGATGCCCACGCCGTCGGCGTCGCATCCGAGCGTCGAGCGGCCGGCGATGGGGGCGACGATCGTGCGTCAGATGCCCGTGCGCGACCCCGCAGCCGCCATTCTGTCGATCAACGCGCCGCCTACCGGAGGGTTCACCAAGGCGGTCGTCTCGCCGCTCAGCGCGCCGCCCAGTGACAAGAGCCAGCAGAAGCTCGCCACGCTGCTCGAGGTGTCGAAGGGACTGACGCGCGCCGTGGACGTGGACACGATCCTCGACAAGATCGTCGACTACGCGTATCAGACGCTGGAGGTAGACCGCGTCGCCATCCTGCTCTGCGATGCGAACCTGGACCTCGTGCCCAAGATCGCGCGCGACAAGCGCGGCGGCGAGGTGCCGCGCTCGGTGCCGCAGTCCATCGCGCGGCAGGCTGTGCTCGAGAAGGTCGCGCTGCTCACCGACAACGCGAGTGAGGACGAGCGCTTCACCGGTCAGTCGATCCTGATGCAGCAGATCCGATCCGCCATCTGCGCGCCACTCATCGGCAGCGAGGATCGCGTGCTCGGAGTCCTTTACGTGGACAACCCGAGCATCACCCACCGCTTCAGCGACGACGACCTGGAATTCCTCGTCGCCTTTGCCGGGATCGCCGCGGTGGCCATCGAGAACTCGCAGTTCGCCGAACGGATCCGGCGCGAGGCGCTCGTGCGGAGCAACTTCGAGCGCTACTTCGCTCCGCAGCTCGCGGCGCGCATCGCCGGCTCCGAGGAGGCATCGCGCCTCGGCGGCGAGAAGCGCACCGTCGCGGTCCTGTTCAGCGACATACGCGGCTTCACGGCGCTGTCCGAGACGATGAACCCTGACGACATGGCGACGCTGCTGACCGAGTACTTCACCGAGATGGTGGAGTGCGTGTTCCGACACGACGGCACGCTCGACAAGTTCATCGGCGACGCGGTGATGGCGCAGTGGGGTGCGCCGCTTGGCAACGCCGACGACGCGGATCGCGCGATGGGCGCCGCGATCGACATGATGAAGGCGCTCGACATGCTCAATGCGCGGTGGAAGGCCCAGGGGCGTCCCACCCTGCAGATCGGCATCGGGCTCAATCACGGCGAGGCATTCGCCGGCAACATCGGCTCGGAGCGCCGGCTCGAGTTCACGGTGATCGGCGATACGGTCAATACCGCGAGCCGGCTGTGCTCCGCCGCCGAGGGCGGCGAGATCCTGCTCTCGGACGAGATGCGCCGCGCGCTCTCGTCGCCGCCGCCGCTGGACGTCTGTCCGTCCATGGAGCTCAAGGGCAAGAGTCAGCCTGTGCCGGTCTATCGGGTGAAGCGCGGCAAGCGAACGAAGCGTTGATGCCTTCCGTCGCGCCGCCGTCCGGCTTCGTGCGGGTCGCGGTCGGTCGCTGCGTGGCGGTGGCGCGCGCCGAGCACGAGGCGGATGCGCGCGCGATGCTGGCCGATGGAACCCTGTTCGAGGCCGCCGCGCGCGACCTGGGCGCACGCCGGCTCGAGGGCCGGGGCGTCGCGTATGTGATCGCCCTTCCCGTGACCGGCACGCACGCCGTCGTACGACACAATCGTCACGGCGGGCTGCTCGCCCCTCTCACGCGCGACCTGTTCCTCGCGCCAACGCGCGCGCCGCGCGAGCTCCAGATCTCGTTGCGCCTCGCCGAGCTGGGCGTGCGAACGCCGACCGTCCTGATGTACGGCGTGCAACGCGTCGGCATGCTGCTGCGTCGAGCCGACCTGATAACGCGCGAAGTCGCGGCAGGCCGGGATCTCGCGAGCTATCTGATGCCCAACGTGACCGATGCCGATCGCGCGGAGGCCTGGCACGCGACCCGGGCGCTCGTGCGCGCGCTCAACGCGGCGGGAGCGCGTCATCATGACCTCAACGTGAAGAACGTGCTACTCGCTCCGGCAGCGTCGGGCGAGGGCCTCGAGGCCTGGGTGCTGGACGTGGATCGCGTCGTGTTCGGCCAGCGCAACGCCGCGAGCGTACGCGTGGGCAACGCGGCGCGCTTGCTGCGTTCGGCACGCAAGTGGCGCGACGAGCGCGGTGCCGTGCTCGACGAGGCGGAGCTCGCGGCGCTCGGCACGGCCCAGGACCTGACCCACATTCGTTGATGCTAGCGTGACCTATCTCCTTCTCTCGTATCGCCGCCCGGCCGCCGGATAGCCGGTGCAGTCATCGCTCATCGTCACGACCTACAACTGGCCGGCTGCGCTGGACCTGGTGCTGGAGAGCGCCCTGCGACAGACGGTCGCACCGTGCGAGGTGCTCGTGGCGGACGACGGCTCGGACGAGCGGACGGCGATGGTCGTGCGGGACTTCGCGGCTCGCTTTCGCGCGTGCGGCGTGGCAGTGCACCATGTATGGCATCCGGACCGCGGCTTCCGCGCCGCCGAGATCCGGAATCGTGCCCTCGCGCTGGCCAGGGCCGAGTACATCCTCCTCGTGGACGGCGACTGCATCCTGCACCCGGGGTTCACGCGCTCCCACCACCAGTTCGCACGACCCGGCGCCTTCGTGCAGGGAACGCGTGTGCTGCTGAGCGAACAGAGGAGTGCCGATGCGCTCACCCGTCGCCAGACGCGCTTTCATCCCTTCCAGGCGGGGATCACCAATCGCGTCAACGCGCTTTCCGCGAGCTGGCTCTCTCGTGTCGTGCCGAGCTCTCGCGATCCGCTCAGTGGCGTTCGGAGCTGCAACATGGGCTTCTGGCGCGCCGATGCCGTACGCGTGAACGGCTTCGACGAGCGCTTCGTCGGCTGGGGTCGCGAGGACAGCGATTTCGTGGCGCGATTGACGCATGCCGGCGTGCGACGCAGGAAGCTCAAGTTCGGGGGCATCGTCTACCATCTGTGGCATCCGGAGCGGCCACGCGATGCGCTGAAGGCGAACGACGAGCTGCTGGCAAACGCACGTCGGAGCGGGGCGCGATGGGCCATCGACGGGATGGACAGGTACGAGACAGTCGAAA
>JBJMNM010000102.1:0-9233 GCA_045804305.1 Gemmatimonadaceae bacterium
GCGCGGCGAGGTGGTTGGTCGGCGCTTTGCCGGCGGGCATGTGGTCTATCGCGTCCGGTTGAGCGGCAGCATCGAAGTCGAGGTGATCGGTGACGGCGCGGGGGCGCGCGAGGGCGGGTACACAGGCGTACGGCTGGCCGGCGTGCCGGTGGCGGTGGTGCCGGCGTGAACGCGCTCGGGCGGCGCATCGCTGGGGCACGCAATAGAGGTGTGGCGGTCGTCGCGCTCGTGCTGCTCGCACTGCTGCTGTGGAGCGTGGTCTACCCGAACGTGGCGGTGATCGTCGGCAGCTTCGAGCGCGGCCTGACGGATTGGCGCGAATTCGCGCGAAGCCCGGCGGATCTCGAGGCGTTGCGCGGCACGCTCATCGTGAGCGTGGGCTCGGTGATCGCGGCGCTGATCGTGGGCGTGCCGCTCGCCTTCCTGCTCACGCGGGCCGATTTCCGCGGCCGGGCCGTGTTGAGCGGCGTGGCCACGCTGCCGGCGGCCCTGCCGCCGCTGGTCGGGGTGCTCGCGTTTCTCTTTCTCTACGGGGAGAGTGGCGTCGTGACGCGCGTGGTGCAGCGGCTGCTCGGGCTGCGCGAGCCGCCGTGGACGCTCACCGGGCTCACGGCGGTGATCTTCGTGCACGCGTACACGATGTACGTCTACGTGTTCCTGTTCGTGAGCGCGGGGCTCGAGCGGTACGACACGACGCTCGATGAGGCGGCGATGGGACTGGGCGCATCGCGGGCGATGCTGCTCCGGCGGGTCACGCTGCCGCTGCTGACGCCGTCGCTGGCCGGCGCCATGCTGCTCGTGTTCATGAGCGCGCTCGGCTCGTTCTCGGCCCCGTACGTGTTCGGCGGCGGCGCGCGCGTGCTGGCCACGCAGATTCTCGTCTCCAAGCTGAACGGCGCGATCGGGCTGGCGTACGTGGAGACGACCGTGCTGGCCGTGACGGCCGTGCTCGCGCTGCTCCTGCTGCGACGGCTGGAAGGCCGGCGTCGCTACGCCATGGCGGGAAAGGGACGCGTCACGCGACGTGCGCTGCGGTCAGCCACGGCTCGTGCCCTGCTGCCCGTGGCCGCAGCGGCCCTCGTGGTGCTGCTCGTGCTGCCGCACGTGATGGTCGTGCTCGTGAGCTTCGCACGGGACGGCGCGTGGACCACACAGCTCCTGCCGCCCGAGTACACGCTCGACAACTACCGCAAGCTCGCGATGGACCGCGAGCTGTGGCGCCCGATCACGAACAGCGTGACCATGTCGGTGCTCGCGACCGCGGCGAATGCGGTGGTGTGCTTCGCCATCGCATACGTGCTGGTGCTGTCGCAGGCACCGGGCAGGCGGCTGCTCGCCCTGCTGGCCGCGCTGCCCTGGGCGATCCCCGCCACGGCCATCGCGCTCGGGCTGGCGGCGACGTTCGATCGGAACGCGCCCCTGCAATTGCGGATTCTCCTGGTGGGCACGTTCTGGATTCTCCCGCTGGCGTATTTCATTCGCAACATCCCCATCGTGACCAGCGCGATCGAAGGCTCGCTCCGCCAGATGGATCCCACGCTCGAGGATGCCGCGCGCGGGCTCGGCGCTTCGCGCTGGCTGGCTCTGCGTCGCGTGATCCTGCCGGCGGCGCGCCCGGGTCTCGTGGCGGGCACCATGCTCGCCGGCGTGGCCGCGGTGGGCGAGTTCGTGGCGAGCGTGGTGCTGTACACCCACGGCAACCGCCCGATCTCGGTGGAGATCCTGGCACAGGTGCGCTCGCTCTCGTTCGGCACGGGCGCCGCGTACAGCGTGCTGCTCATCGTGCTGGTGCTGCTCATCACGGTGAGCGCGCGTTGGCTGGAGGGTCGCGTGGCCGAGGGCGAGCAAGCCATGCCGCACGCATGATCGACGACGATCCACCGCTGCCGGACTGGCGGCGCGAAGGCCGACGTCCGCGCGTCGTGATCGTGGGCGGCGGGTTCGGCGGGCTGTACGCGGCGCGAGCGCTCAAGCGCGCCAAGGTCGACGTCGTGGTGGTGGACCGCACGAACCACCATCTCTTTCAGCCGCTGTTGTATCAGGTCGCGACGGCGACGATCGCGGCCACCGACATCACCGCGCCGATCCGCTGGCTGTTGCGCCGGCAGAAGAACACCACCACGCTCATGCTGACCGTCAGCGGCATCGACACCGAGCGGCGCGTCGTGCACACGGTGACCGGGCCCGAGCTGCCGTACGACTATCTCATCCTCGCGGCCGGTGCTCGCCACGCGTATTTCGCCCACCCCGAGTGGGAGCCGCTCGCTCCCGGTCTCAAGAGCGCGGACGACGCCCTCGAGCTGCGCCGCCGCCTGCTCAGCGCGTTCGAGCGCGCGGAGGTGACGGAAGATCCGGAGGAGCGCGCGGCATGGCTCACCTTCGTGCTCGTGGGTGGCGGGCCGACCGGGGTCGAGCTGGCGGGAATGATCCCGACCATCGGCCAGCACATGCTGCCGCGCGACTTCCGTCGCGTCTCGCACGACGACGTGCGCGTCATCCTCCTCGAAGGCGGCCCGCGCGTGTTGCCGACGTATCCGGAATCGCTGAGCGAGCACGCGCGGCGCGATCTCGAGAACCTGGGTGTGGATGTGCGCACCGGCGCCATGGTGACGGGCATCGAGCCCGGCATGGTGCGCGTGGGGGTCGACGAGGTGATCCGCGCGAACACCGTGATGTGGGCGGCGGGGAACGCCGCCTCGCCGTTGGGCAAGACCCTCGGCGTGCCGGTGGATCGCGTGGGACGGGTGCCGGTGAATCCCGATCTGAGCATCCCGGGACATCCCGAGGTGTTCGTCGTCGGCGACATGGCGTCGATCTCGACGAAGGGAAAGCCGGTGCCGGGCGTGGCCCCGGCCGCGATGCAGATGGGGGCGTTCGCGGCGCGCAACGTGAAGCGCGACCTCGAGCAGCGCGAGCGGCTGCCGTTCGTGTACCGGAACAAGGGCGATCTGGCGACGATCGGCCGGCACCGGGCGATCGCCGACTTCGGCTTTCTGCAGGTGACGGGCAGCCTCGCCTGGTGGTTCTGGCTGCTGCTCCACATCATGTATCTGGCGGGATTCCGCAACCGGATCGCCGTGCTGATCGAGTGGGCGTACAGTTATTTCACCTACGAGCGCGGAGCGCGGCTGATCACCGGCATGAGCTGGAAACCGCCCGTGCAGTAGACGCGTAGGGCCGGAGCGGGCCGTCGTCCCTCGACCAGCGGGAGCAGACCATGGATCCTGATGTCCTCACCTTCGCAATGGTCGCCGTCGTCATCGTCGGCCTGGCCGGCTCGCTCACCACGATCGGCGTGGTGGCGTGGAAGGTGCTCATGCGCGGATCGAAGCGCGAGGCGTTGGATGCGCGACTCGAGGACGGGCGGCTGGAGCAGCTCCAGCAATCGATCGACGCGATCGCGGTGGAGGTGGAGCGCATCGCCGAGGCGCAGCGGTTCAGCGCCAAGCTGCTCGCGGAGCGCGGAGACCCGTCCAATCTCTCGCGGTAACGCCCCGCGACGCATTCAACAAACCACAGAGGGCACAGAGGAACTACCACAAGGCTATCGCTCCGGCGCCGCGCAGCCCCGTCGACCCTGAAGTCTTTCTTTTTTTTGTCGTCGTTCTGGCTTCGTCTCTGTGTCCTCTGTGTCCTCTGTGGTTTGTTCAAGCCGTTCGCGCTCGTTGTTCAAGCCGTTCGCTCTGCTTTGTTCAAGCAGTACTCGGGCTCTCTGTGGCATGTTCAGCCATTCTCGGCCGTATGCACGTGATCGCTCCGTGAGCCCTGGATGGCGCGGCGTCAGGCTCGCGGCCGTCGGACTGTGCTGCATGGTGTCCGCGTCCGCCAATGGGCAGGCCCGCGTGCTCACCTCCCGCCCGATGCCACCGTCGTGGGCGTATCCGGTGAACCCGCCTCCCGCTCCCGCGATCACCGACGACTCCACGCCGCTCACCGTGCCCGGCGGCGTCGTCACCTTCCGGCGCTCGCAGACCACGGACCGCTTCTTCGTGCCCGATTGGCGTCCCGCCGAGCATCCTCCGATGCCCGGTGTGGTGGCCCACGGCCGGCGCCCCGACGTGTTCGCGTGCGGCTACTGCCACCTGCCGAACGGGCTCGGTCGTCCCGAGAACGCGAGCCTCGCCGGATTGCCCGCCGAGTACATCGTGCAGCAGATGCGGGACTTCAAGAGCGGGCGGCGCCGGAGCGCCGAGCCGAACATGGTGCCGCCGATGCGCATGGTGTCGGTCGCCAAGAGCGCGGACGACGCGGAGGTGCGCGCGGCCGCAGAGTATTTCTCGTCGCTGCACCCGGCGCGATGGATCAAGGTGGTCGAGGCGCGCACGGTGCCGAAGACGCGCGTCGGCTCGCCGAGCATGCTCGTGCCCGCGCCGGAGGGAGGTCGGGAACCAATCCACGGCCGGATCATCGAGACGGCCATCGACCTGTCCCGCACGGAGCTGCGAGATCCGGCGTCGGGGTTCGTGGCGTACGTGCCGGTCGGCAGCATCGCGCGCGGCCGAAGGCTTGTGACCACCGGAGGCCGCGGCAAGACGCAGGCGTGTGCCGCCTGCCACGGATCCGGCTACCGCGGGCTTGGCAACGTGCCCGGGCTGGCGGGGCGCTCACCGAGCTACCTGATGCGGCAGCTCTACGACTTCAGGAGCGGCGCGCGTGATGGCCCGCTGGCGGGCCCGATGAAGGAGAACGTGGCCAGACTTTCCATTGACGACATGACGGCGATCAGCGCCTACCTGGCCTCGCGTCGGCCCTGAGGGCGACGGGGGGCATCGCGGCGTGACCCACCCGCGGCCGCGCCAGTCATTGACTTACCCGGGCCCGTGGCGAAGTTGGAGCGCCGGCGCTCTTCCGCCATGCCCGCTGGTTCTGCCCGCTGTCGACCTAAATGCCTCTGTCCGCCCAGCTCGACCTCGCGCACGGCACGCCGCCAGCGGAGAGGCAACGTCTCGACGCGCTGCTCGAGGCGGTCCCGCTCGCCGTCGCGCTGTTCGATGGCGCGCTCACGCTGGTGGCGACGAACGCCCGGTACCGCGACCTCACCGGGCTGGACGTGGCCCAGGCCATGGGGCGTCCCATCTACGACGCCTTCCCCAACGCGCTCGCCGACCTGACCGAACAGGTGGACATCGCGGCCGGCGGAGCGCCGGTCGTCTCGGTGCGCGTGCCCTTCCAGCATCGCGGCGGCCGCCGGTTGGTCGAGGCCACCTTTGCCCCCTTGGCCGATGGTCAGGGTGGTCGCGGAGTGCTCTTTGCCGGCAGCGACGTCACCGAGCGCGAAGAGCTCCGTGAGGACCTCGCGCGCAGCGTCGCGCAGCTCGAATCGATCTTCGACGTGCTGCCCGACTCCGTGCGCGTCGTGGACGCCGACGGCAAGACGGTGCGCACCAACTCGCAGGCGCAGCAGGAGCACGGCTCCAATCCGCAGTCGCTCAGGCAGTTGTGGCAGCTCGACCGGCCGCGCACGTTGAGCGGCACCACGCTGTTCGTGCACGAGCATCCCACCGCACGCGCCCTCCGCGGCGAGCGTGTGCGCGGCGAAACGCTCGAGGTGCGCCGAGGCCACGGTGGCCAGGTGGCGGTGATCGAGGTGAACTCGAATCCGCTGTACGACCCGCACAAGCGCGTGCGCGGCGCCGTCACGGTGGAGCGCGACGTCACCGAGCGCACGCGGCTTCAGCAGCAGGTGCAGACGGAAGCCGAGCGGCTCGAGCGCATGGTGCAGGAACGCACCCGCGAGCTGCTGGCACTCCAGGAGGCTGCGTCGCGGGATCGACGTCTCGCGGCCGTGGGACAGCTCGCCGCCGGCGTGATGCACGACGTGAACAACGCGCTCAACCCGATCATGGCGGCCGCCTACCTGCTGGAGATGAACGCCGAGAATCCGGCGGCGGTGCGCGACTATGCGGTGCGCATCGCGCGCGCGGCGGAGACCGGCGCGGCCACCGCGGCCCGCGTGGGGCGGTTCATCCGGCAGGAGCCGCTGCTCGGCGCACGGGAAGACGCGGTGGATCTGTCGGTCATGGTGGAGGAAGTGGTCGCCATGACGCGCCCGCTGTGGCAGGAGCGCGCCAAGGGCGGCGTGGTGCAGCTCGACCAGTCGCTGGCCAGTGGCGCGCTGGTGAAAGGCATCGCGGGCGAGCTGCGTGAAGCGCTGCTCAACCTGGTGCAGAACGCGCTGGACGCGATGGCCGGCGGAGGCACCCTGCGCATCCGCACGGCGAAGGACGCGAACGAGATCAGCGTCGCCGTGACCGACACGGGCACCGGCATGTCGGCCGAGGTCCGCGAGCGCGCCTTCGAGCCCTTCTTCACCACCAAGGGGGTGAACGGCACGGGGCTCGGGCTTGCCGAGGTGTACGGCATCGCGCGCCGGCATCGCGGCCGCGCCGAGATCGAGTCGGAGCCGGGCAAGGGGACGACGGTGCGGCTCATCTTCCCTGCGGGAACGCAGGAGACCGTCGCGGCACCGGAGCCACCGAAGCGGGCGCGCCCGGCCCGCAAGATCCTGCTGGTGGAAGACCACACCGACAGCCGGGAATTCATGCAGGCGCTGCTCGAGACCGACGGCCACGCGGTGGAGTCGGTGAAGACGGTCGAGGAAGCGCGCACTCGGCTGGATGGCGAGCGAGGCGCGTACTACGAGGTGCTGCTCACCGACATCGGATTGCCGGACGGGAGCGGTTGGGACCTCGTCGCCTTCGCGCGCGAGCGCCGGCCGGCCCTGCGCATCGGCGTGGTGACCGGCTGGGAACCGCGCAACGAGCAGGATCCGGCCTGCGATTTCACGTTGCGCAAGCCCGTCGGCGCGTCGGATTTGCTCGAACAGATTGCGGGAGACGGGTGACGACGCCCAAATTTACGGGACGCGACTCTCTCCCTCCCATGGCACGCGATGACTGATTCGGGCTCCATCCGCATTCTGATTGCCGAAGACGACGACAACGCGCGGGCACTCCTCGTGGAGCTGCTCAACACGATGGGACACGTGGTCGTCGCCGAGGTGACCGGAGGCCGCGAGGCGATCGAGCGCGCGAAGGACGTCGTACCGGACGTCGTGCTGCTCGACGTGCACATGCCGGACGGGTCGGGGATCGAGGCGGCCGAGCAGATCGCCACGCTCGTGCCCGGCGTGGCGGTCGTGCTGTTCAGCGGCGACGAGTCGATCCAGCTCTCGGAGCGCGAGGTCGCGGCCACGTCGGCCATTGCCTTCCTGCCCAAGCCCACGCCGCCGCGCGTGCTCGACTCCACGCTGCGGCTCGCGGTGTCTCGCGCGCGGGAGTTCAACGTGGCCAAGAAGGACGCGCAGGCCGCACGTGGGGCGCTCGAGAACCGCAAGACGATCGAGCGGGCCAAGGGAATCCTGATGCGCCGCACCGGCTCCTCCGAGCAGGAGGCCTACCGCATCCTGCAGCGTACGTCGCAGGATCGCTCGGTGCCGATGGTGGAGATCGCGCGTGCCGTGCTCGCGTCCGAGCCCGGCCTTCAGGAGCCCAAGGACGCGTGAGCGGCGTCCGACTCCATCTGTCGTAGCACCATGTCGTAGTACGCGCCGCGGGCCTCCATGAGCTCGCGGTGCGTGCCGCGCTCGGTCACGCGGCCCTCCTCCAGCAGCAGGATCAGGTCGGCGCGGCGGATCGTCGACAGGCGGTGCGCGATCACGAACGTCGTGCGGCCGGCGAGCAGATCCGCCATGGACGCCTGGATGAGCTGCTCGCTCTCCGTGTCCAGGTTGCTCGTGGCCTCGTCGAGGATGAGGATCTGCGGCGACGCGAGAATCGCCCGCGCGATCGCCAGGCGCTGCTGCTGGCCCCCCGACAGCTTCACGCCACGCTCGCCGATGAAGGTCTCGTACTGCTCGGGGAGCTTGACGATGAACTCGTGCGCATTGGCGCGGCGCGCGGCGTCCTCCACTTCGGCATCGGTCGCGTCGTGGCGGCCATACGCGATGTTGTCGCGCACGGACCCATCGAACAGGAAGACCTCCTGCTGCACGAGCGCGAGCAGGTCGCGGTAGGTGCGCAGCTTGAGGTCGCGAATGTCGATCCCATCGAGGAGGATGCGGCCCTTCGTGGGATCGTGGAAGCGCGCCACGAGATCGGTCACCGTGGTCTTGCCGGCGCCGCTTCGGCCCACGAGCGCCACCACCGTGCCGCCGGGCACCGTCACGTTGAAGTCGCGCAGCACCGGAAGCCCTTCGCGATACTCGAACTCCACGCCCTCGAACCGCAGCTCGTGCACCACGCGCGGCGCATCGAGCGCACCGGGCCGATCGGGCTTGTCGTTGTCGAGCGCGAGCACCTCGAACACACGCTCCATCGCGGCGAGCGAGCGCTGGAGCTCGGAGAAGGTGTTCACGATGCTCCAGACCGGGTTGAGCAGAAGGAAGGAATACCACTGGAACGCCATGATGTCGCCGATCGACGCCTTGCCGGCCACGTAGAGGGATCCACCGTACCAGACGATGGCCACGTTCACGACGCTCATCATCAGTCCCCACGACGTCCACAGCACCAGCTCGCGGCGATGGGCGAACAGCTCCTTGCGCAGCACCGTGTGGCGGCCGCGCAGATAGTCCTGCAGCTCGCGGGGCTCGCCGCGAAAGGCGCGCACCACCCGGATGCCGGAGAAGGTCTCGCCGACACGTCCGTCGATCTGCTCCACGTCCTTGCGCACCGAGCGATAGATCGGCTTCACGCGCCGCGCGAAGACGAGGCTCAGCAGCAGCACGGCGGGGATGATGAGGAGCGAGGTGACGGCGAGCCGCCAGTTCAGCGCCAGCAGCACGCCCACCGAGATGGCGAGGCGGATGACCGATATCGCGGGCGAGACCACCGCCATCTGGAGCAGGCCCGTCGTGGTCTCGATGTCGCCGGTGAGCCGCGACAGGATTCCTCCCGTCTTCATCTCCCACAGCTTGGGCAACGGCAGGTGCAGCAGCCGCTCGAACAGCGCGCGCCGCAGCGACTGCATGACGCGTACGTTGAGCAGACGCTGCCGGTAGTCCTTGGTGACGTTGATGAGGCTGGAGATCACGATCACCGTGAGGAACACCGCTCCCGCCATGTGCAGGCGGGTGAGGCGTTGGGGCGTCGTGAGCGCGCCATTGAGCAACACGCGATCGACGATGAACCGCATGAACAGCGGCTCGATCATCTCGAGACCGGCGCGGATCAGCGCGAGGAGAAAGACCGCGCCGAGCGCCAGGCGCAGCGGCTTGAGCCAGCGGATATAGA
>JBJMNM010000103.1:0-5051 GCA_045804305.1 Gemmatimonadaceae bacterium
ACGATCGTTCCACCAGGCTTCAGCGAGCCTTCCCGTTCGGCACGTTCAATGATCGGCAGGCCGATCCGGTCCTTGACCGATCCACCTGGATTGAAGAACTCGGCCTTGCCGTACACGGGGGTGCGGATCCCTCGCGTCACTCGATTCAGGCGGATGAGCGGTGTCCATCCGATCGTCTCGAGCACGTTGTCGTACGGACGAGCGTTGCGCCGGATAGCGGCCGCGGCCCGTGATGCCGCTCCGTCCAGAGAGGTGGATGTGCTCATCGTTCCCCGGACACCGGTGTGGTGACGCGCTTCAAGATCGTGTCTCCCGGCAGCGCATGTGCCTCGGGGTGACGGAAGTAGACGGGAAAGAGAATCGTGACGTGCATCGGCTCTCCATGCAGCTTTGCGGGAATGAAGCGCAGCTCTTGCGAGCCCTTCACCGCCGCGGAGTCGAGCGCGGCATAGCCACTCGATTCCTCGATGCGCGTGGAGTCCGCGGTCACCTGGCCGTCGCGATCTACATGGAGCCGCAACGTCACGTTCCCCTGCACTTTGCGCGCGTACAGCGCGGCCGGGTATCGGAACGGGAGCTCGGTGTTGAGCATCTGCGGCAACTCGTCCGGCGACGACGAGCCCGCTTGGAACGCCTGCGCCACCTTCTGCGAGGTGTCCTTGTCCATACAGGCGGTGGTGGCAGCGATCAGCGCGAGAACGACCGCGGCACTCGACCACGTCACGAAAGACGTCATGCGCTCAATGTACTCCCCTCGTCGGACGAGACGCACCCGCAGTCGGCGGCGGCTCACGGCTTCGCCAGCTCGGCGAGCTCGGCCACGAGCTGCAGTGCGGCGAGGGGCGTGAGCGTGTTCACATCCACGCGTCGCAGCTCGTCCACCACGGCATGTGGCTGGGCCAACGGGGCGAACAGTCCGAGTTGATCCGTTGGGGCCACGGTGCCGGCACGGCGTGATTGGGCGGACGCCGGCGCGAGAGCGGGCACCAGGTGCTCCGCTTCTCCTTCCAGCAGGGCCAGCACCTCCCGGGCACGCGTGATGACCGGCACCGGGAGGCCCGCCAGACGGCCGACCTCGATGCCGTACGACCGGTCCGCGCCGCCCGGCTGCAGCCGGTGCAGGAAGAGGATCTGGTCGCCGACCTCGCGCACACCGACGTTATAGTTTCTTACTGCTACCAATTCATCGGCGAGCTGTACCAGTTCGTGATAGTGCGTGGCGAAGATCGTCTTGCAGCCGACCCGCTCATGGAGATGCTCGCTCACCGCCCACGCGATCGAGACGCCGTCGTAGGTGCTCGTGCCACGACCGATCTCGTCGAGCAGCACGAGACTGCGAGGAGTAGCGGTATGCAGGATGGCACTCGTTTCCGCCATCTCCACCATGAAGGTCGACTGGCCGCGGACCAGGTTGTCACTCGCGCCCACGCGTGTGAACACACGATCGCAAATTCCGATGGTCGCTGACGATGCAGGGACGAAGCTGCCCGTCTGTGCCATCAGCACGATGAGCCCGACCTGCCGCAGGATCGTGCTCTTGCCGGCCATGTTCGGCCCGGTGAGGATGATGAGGCGCGCATCGCCGACGAGCTGCACGTCGTTCGGGATGAACTTGTCGCGCGGCATCATGCGCTCCACCACCGGATGGCGACCACCCGCGATGTGGAGATCGAATCCGTCCGTGAGCACGGGGCGCGTGTAGCCTTCCCGCGCCGCCACGTCGGCGAGCGACGCCAGCACGTCGAGCTCCGCGGCGATGCGCGCGGCGCACTGCATGCGCCTGATGTCGCGTCCCACCGAGGCCCGAAGTGCGTCGAACAGGGCCCGCTCGCGCGTCTCGATCCGCTCCGCGGCGGTGAGCACCTTCTCCTCGTACTCCTTGAGCGCGGGAGTGACGAAGCGCTCTGCCCCCGTGAGCGTCTGGCGGCGTTGATAGTCGGCGGGAACGAGCTCCTTGTTCGCGTTCGTGATCTCGATGAAGTAGCCGAACACCTTATTGAAGCCCACCTTGAGCGACGGAATGCCGGTGCGTGCACGCTCCGCTGCCTGGATGGCGGCGATGGCGTCTTTGCCGCCATCGCGCAATGTGCGAAGCGCGTCCAGCTCTGCATCCACGCCTGTGGCGATGGTGGCTTCGTCACCGAGTTGAAGTGGTGGACGTTCCACGAGCGTCGACAGCACCGAGGTGGCCAAATCGGCGCAGGCATCCCACGCGGTCATCATGGGTCCGAGCACGCCGGCCGATCCGAGACGCGCAGCGGCACGCTCCACATCCGGCAGTCGACCGAGCGACGCTCCCAGCGCGGCCAGCTCGCGCGGTGTGGCGCGTCCGGCGGCCGCCTTGCCGCCGAGGCGCTCGACATCGCGTACGCCCTCGAGCGCGGCACGCAGCGCATCGCGCGCGCCGGCGTCCTGCCGAAGTGCGTCCACCGCGTCGAGCCGAAGATCGATCGCCGAACGATCCACCAGAGGCGCCAGCAGCCACTGCCGCAGCAGGCGAGCGCCCATTGGTGTCATCGTGCGATCGAGCACGGCGAGCAGGGTGCCCGCCACGTCGGTGCCACGCAGTGATTCCACGAGCTCCAGGTTGCGGCGCGTCATCTCGTCGAGCGGCATGGCGCTGCCGGCTCGCTCGACGATCGGGCGCGCGAGATGCGGCACGCCTGCGGGCTGCATCTCCTTGAGGTAGCGCAGCAGGGCGCCTGCCGCGCCGATCGCCGCGGCGTCTCCGCTCTCGATCCCCAGCCCATCCAGTCCCTGGACGTTGAACTGTCGCGCCAGGTCGTCGCGGGCCATCGACTCGTCGAACTCCCACGCTTCCCGCTCGGTGAGGAGCACGCCATCGAGTGCGGTGGTCCGCGGCAATGTTCCGCCGCCACGCGGGAGCAACACCTCACGCGGCGAGAAGCGCGCGAGGGCGGCATCCAGCTCGGCGAATGGCACGCTGCTGAGACGCAGCTCGCCGGTGGTGACGTCAGCCGCGGCGATGCCCACCAGATCCGGACGCGCCGCCCGCGCAGCCGGGATCATCAGCGCGACCACGAAGTTGTTGCGCGCGCCATCAAGGAGATCGTCGGCGAATGCTACACCAGGCGATACGGTCTCCACCACCTCTCGCCGCACGATGCCCTTCGCGAGCTTGGGATCTTCCACCTGCTCGCAGATCGCGACTCGGTAGCCGTGCTGCACCAGCCGTCGCAGGTAGTCCTGCCCCGCTTTCACCGGCACACCGGCGAGAGGCACTTCGGCTGCGCCTCCATTGTTGCGCGCCGTCAGTGTGAGGCCGAGCACCCGCGCAGCCGTTTCGGCGTCTTCGTAGAACATCTCGTAGAAGTCGCCCATCCGGAAGAACAGGATCGCGCTCTGATGCCGCGCCTTGATCTCCCGGTACTGCTGCATGAGCGGAGTGGCCGGCGCCGAGCTCACGGCGACGTCGCCTCCGGTGGCCGAGCTTCGGTGGTGACGAAACCAACCATGCCGCGCTTCTTCAGCGTGCTCACGACGTCAGCGGCCTCCTGACGCGTGCGATAGAAGTCGAGTCGCACGCGGAACGGCTTCGATGTCCCACTCACACGCGCCTTCACGCCGCGCGTCGCGAGCTTGGCCACGAGCGCCTCGGCGGGCGGGCGCGTGTCGTAGGCCGCCAGCTGCACCGTGTAGCTGGTGGCCATGCGCGGTGTGGTCGCCGGCGCCGGCGGGGTGCGAGTGGCCGGACTGACAATGGTGGCCGTCGCGGGGCGTGACTGAGGCACACTGGGCTTCGACGTGGTCGGCTTCGACGTGGTCGGCTTCGGCGTGCTCGGTGGTTGCATCGTCGAGATCGGCGCGGACGCCTTTGGCTGTGCTGCGACCTTGGCGCGCGCCGGCGGCGTATCGACTGGTGCCGGCGTGGAAACGGCTGGCGTGCTGACTGGTGTGGCAGGTGCGACACCTGGCTGTGATGACGATGCGACCGAGGTCGGCGTGCTCTGGCCGGCGCATCGACTCGTGCCGTATGCCTCGATCTGATTGCGGAGCTCGACGTCGGCTGTCGTCGCCGAGCGGCGCGCTTCGGCGAGCATGGAGCAGCCTAGTGGCACGTCGCGCTGCTCGAATGCGAGACGCGCGGCGCCAAGGGCGGCGGTGCCGCGCTCCTTGCCCGCGTTGTGCTCGTGTACGTAGCGCTGCAGATGTGCCAACGCGCCGGCGCGGTCGCCGCGCGCCTGCTCCAGCTCAGCGATCGAGAGCAGGGCGTCGTCCTTGTAATACGCCAGCGGATACTCCACGATCACGCGGCGATAGTCGCGCTCGGCCTCTGCCGCCGTCAGCGCCACCACACCGTGCCAGTAGAGCGCGTCGCCATAGGCCGGCGAGAGCGGATCCGCCGCACGCAGCAGCGAGTCCACGAGGGCGCGGCCAGCCACACCGTTGCCCTCGCCGACCAGCCGACGCGCATGACGAAAGAGCGAATCATTCGGCGGACGCCCCTGTGCGGCGACGGGACGGGACATGGTGCTGTCACCGGCGGGGACGACCTGTGCATCGACCGGGAAGACAGCGAGGCCGAGCAGCATGCTGCTGAAGAGGAGAGAAGGATGCATCGGTAAATCGGAAGGGACGCGCGGTCAGGCCGCGCGCCAGGAGGAGTTCGTGCCGCAGAGCGCCAGCACGAGCGAAGTGAGAAGTTGCTCGTCGGAGGAGAGCTTGGTTTCCTTGAGAGCTGCGTCGGCCTCGAGCAGGGCGGTGAGTGCGGCGTCCAGCTCCGACGTGGTCCAGCGATCGGTGTTCCGCGTCCACGTGTTCACCGCGTCGCCCCACGGTCGCCCGGGGAATGCGCCGCTTTCCTTGAGGAGTGCCATGTATTCATTGAACAGCGCACGCGGTGGCGTTCCGGCCGCGCGCGCGGCAACACCATATCCCATGGCGAGCATCTGCGTCGTGAGATTCATCACGATCGACACTGCGCTCGTTTTGGGCTGTTGGAGCACGCCCGGAATGAGCGCCAGGGCAGTGGAGGTGTCCTTCGCCGCGACCGCATCGAGGAGATCGCCGACCGACTCGCCGCGGCGCAC
>JBJMNM010000104.1:0-5310 GCA_045804305.1 Gemmatimonadaceae bacterium
GCAGATGTAGCCGAAGCGCTTCACGTACGCGGCGTTGGCCCTGGCCAATCCGGCGCGCACGGCGGGCGAGACATCTCGCACCCCCGCCTGCTCGTCGGCCGACCAGCCCCGAGCACGCTCGTCCTGCGGCGCGGCGCTCTTCGACTCACCGATGCGCGGATGATGCGCGAACGCTTCCAACCAGTCCGGGGCATCGAGTCCATTCCATACTTCGTCCGCGACACGGAGCAGGTTGTCGCGCGACCTGAAGGGACGTCGGTCCAACGTGGTGCTCACCCACGCCTTGGACCCACAGCACGCGCGCAGCAGCTCGGCCGCACGCGCGCGCGGCATGGCGTCGAGCTCGGCGACGTCGATCACGGTGTCGCGAGCCGGCCGAAGAGTCGCAGTCTCGCCACGCCGCCATCGGGATAGATGTTGAGCCGCACGTGCGTGCAGGGCTGCCGCTCCACCTCACGAACGAAGCGGTGCCGAGTGTGCGGCTGCAGCGGCGTGTTGGCCACGAGCGAGCGCCACTGCTGTCGGCTGGCGTCGAACGGCGCGTCGCTCGGGCCTCGGAGCACGCCCGTATCGCAGCACTCGAGCATCGCGGCGCCAGGGGCGTTGCCCTTGTAGTGATCGGTGTCGAGCTCCACGCGCTCGATCACGCCGCGATGCGCGAGCCGCACGATCGTCCATTCATGCCCCGGACCGCGCCGGCGCTTCGTCTCCCAGCCGTCGCCCATGTGCGTGGAGCGGCCCGGCAGGATGAGGTTCTGGCGGTGGCCATACCACATGTCGCTGCACTCCACCACATAACCGCCATGCTCCATGGCGGCGAGGTCATGAAGCTCGCCAGGTGCAAGCACCTCCTCCGAGGCGACGACGTCGCCATGCACGCGAAGGCGCGCGACGCCGCCGTCCGGATGAATGGTGAGGCGCAGATGCGTGACACGGCGCGGCGAGCGCTCGATCGCGAATGGATTCCGCGTGTCGCCGGCAAGCGGCGTACGGGAGAGCAGCGGGGACCACGCGACGCTTCCGTCGATCAAGGCGGACGCCGGCGGCGTCCCTTCCACCTCGCAGGCGTCGAGGCTCGCCGACTCGGGAAAATTTCCCGTGAAGAAGCTCGTATCGATCACGACGCCGCGCACCGTACCGGGAGCACCGAGTCGCACGATCGCCCAGTCTTCGCCGGGTGAGCGGCGGCGGCGCGTCTCCCATCCGTCCATCCACTTGCCGCGCTCCGTGTATACGCCCTCACGCCATTCCGGTACGGCTGCCTTGAGGAGCCCCTCCTTGGGAGCGAAGAACTCGTCGTTCGCGGCGAGCACGGCACCGCCGAGGCGATCGGAGGCGAGGTCGATCAGGTCGGTGAAATCACGCATGCGTTCGGGACATGGGACTCGCGGCGAGCATCACGCCGCGCGGCGCGCGGAACGCACCGTTACGATACACGACTCGGCCGCGCAGGAAGGTCTCGTTCACGACGCCATGGAGGCGGTTGCCCGCGTATGGCGTGAGCGGATGTCGATGATAGAGCCGCTTCGGGTCCACGACCACCTCGGCGTCCGGATCCCACACGACGAGATCCGCGTCGCATCCTTCGGCGATCCGCCCTTTCTTCTTGTCGAGCCCCACGAGCGCCGCCGGCGCGCTGCCCATCCATCGAACGACCTGCTCCACGCCGATGCCGCGCCGCGCCGCCGCGGTCCACACCACACCCAGGCCGAGCTGCAACGAGGCAATCCCGCCCCACGCGGTGAAGAAATCACCGCCGGTCGCCTTCATGGTGGACGGAGCGGGCGAGTGGTCGGACGCGATCAGGTCGAGATCACCATCCAGCAAACCCTGCCACAGCGCATCGCGGTGCGCCGGCTCGCGAATCGGCGGCGCGCACTTGAACTCGGTCGCTCTGGTGGGCACGTCCACGGCCGAGAAGGCGAGGTAATGCGGGCAGGTCTCGCCGGTGATCGGGAGCCCACGTGCGCGCGCGGCGCGAATGGCCTGCACGCCCGGGGCCGACGACACGTGCACCACGTGCACCGGTATGCGGCACCAGTCCATGAGCCGCACGAGCAGGTCGATCGCCGCCTTCTCCGCCTCGGGCGGGCGCGACGCGAGGTATGCCGGGTATCCCGTGTTGCCCGGCGTGCCTTCCTTCAGATAGGCTGGCAGCTCGGCGTGCACCATGAGCGGCGTCCCCAGCTTGGCCAGAATCGGGAACGCGGCGCGCAGATCCTCCTCCTCCACGCGAGGAAATTCTTCCACGCCTGAGGGCGAGAGAAAGCATTTGAAGGCGAACGCGCCGGCCGTGCGCAATGGTGTGAGCTCGTGGGTGTTGCCCGGCACCACGCCGGCGATGAAGCCGACGTCCACGGTGCACTTCCCGTCCGCCGCCGTCATCTTCTCCCGCAGCGCGGCGGCCGACGTGGTGGCGGGAATGGCGTTCAACGGCATGTCGAGGAGCGTGGTCACGCCACCCGCCGCCGCCGCGCGCGTGGCGGTGGAGAATCCCTCCCACTCCGTGCGTCCGGGCTCGTTCACGTGCACGTGCGTATCCACGAGACCGGGCAATACCATCAGCTCGCCGACGTCGTGCAGTGCGTCGCCGTCACTGTCCCCCACATCGTCCCAGCCGGCCACGCGCATGATCATGCCGGCGCGGATGTGCACCGTCGCAGGGCGCACGCCCTCCGGCGTCACCGTGCGGCGAGACCGAACGACCGTCGGCGCGTCGGCGCTCATCCGGTCCCGCTCCAGAATCGGCGCACGAGGTTCTCCGTCACACGGAGCCGGTATTCGGCGGTCGAGCGGACGTCATCGATCGGATGAACCTCGTTTCGCAGTGCGGCGATCGCGGCATCGATGCCCGCGCCCGACTGGAGGGCGCGCTCCGTCTCCGTCAGGCGGATGACCGTCGGCGCGACGCTGCCCACGGCGATGCGCGGCTCGGTGCCGCGCACCGCGGCCACCACGACCTTGGAGATCGCCTGCGCGGCGCGCGTTCCCACCTTCCGGAACCACTGCGCCCCGAACACGCGGGGAATCTCCACCGACACGATCAGCTCGTCGCCGCTGAGGACGTTCGCGCGATATCCCGTATAGAAGGACGCGAACGGCACGCGTCGCTCGCCGTCCACGTTGCGCAGCACCAGCTCGGCGTTGGCGGCGGCGAGCACCGGAAGGGAGTCGCCCGCGGGCGAGCCGTTCGCGATGTTGCCGCCGATCGTCCCCCGATTCTGTATCTGCACGCCGCCCACCTGCCGCGCCGCTTCCACGAGCATGGGCAGCCAGCCATTGACGACGGGCGACTCGATCATCTGCGTGTAGGTGACCAATCCGCCCAGCACGAGCCGGTCGGCGCGGATGGCGATCTCGCGCAGCTCGCGCAGGCCCCAGATGTCCACGAAACGCCGTGGCGCGAGCGTGCCGAAGTTCAGCGACACGTAGAGATCGGTCGCTCCCGCGATCGGCACGCGCTCCTCATCGCGCATCAACAGCAGCGCTTCGCCGAGGGTGTGCGCGCGTTTCAGGTGCAGGGTGGAGACCGCGGTCTTCATTGTGCTCTCACGGAGCGACCGGGCTGACGGCGCGCTCGCGCGCCGTCAGCACCGCCCGATAGATGGCCGAATACCCCGTACAGCGGCAGAGATTGCCCGCCAGGCCAATCCGAATGTCGTGCAGCGACGCGTCGGGCGCGAGCACCGAGGCGGCCATGATCATCCCCGGCGTGCAGATGCCGCATTGGGCGCCCACCTCGTCCATGAAGGCCTTCTGCAACGGATGCGCATCGCCGAGCCCCTCGATCGTGACGACTGCCGCATGTTCCGCCTGCGCGAACGGCACCAGGCACGAGCACACCGGTGCCCCATCGATGAGGACCGTGCACGCGCCGCACTCGCCCTCGCCACAGCCTTCCTTCGTTCCGGTCAGCCCGCAATCCTCACGCAGGACGTCGAGCAGCCGCTTCATGGGATGCGCGGCCACATCCGCCGCCCTGCCGTTCAGAGTGAATCGCACGCGAGCAGCATCTCGGGAGTCGCTGGAATCTCGCGGAGGTCGAGCCCCAAGTGACGAATGGCGTTCACCACTGCTGGCGCCGGCCCATCCATCGGCAGCTCGCCGAGCCCCTTGGCCCCGAACGGCCCGGCGTCGAAGGGATTCTCGAGCATCACCACGTCCATGTCCGGAATGTCGAGCGTCGTGGGGATCGTGTAGTTGGTGAGCGTGGGGTTGGCCATCGCCCCGTCGCGCATGACGACGCGCTCGAGCAGCGCGTAGCCGAGCCCCTGCACGGTGCCACCCTCGATCTGCCCCTGCGCGAGCGCGGGGTGGATCGGCCGCCCGAACTCCTGCACCACCGTCACGTGCCGCGGTCGCGCCTCGTACGTGTCGCGATCGAGCTCGATCTCCACCACGTCGCAGCCCCACGAGTAGGTGGGATATGCGTCGCCCTGGTAGGTGTCGTCGTCCCAATGGATCCACGGCGGTGGTACGTGCTCCATGACGACCGAGAACGGGCCGTGCCTGGCGAAATACTCCGCCGGCGCAAGACCGCCGAGCTTCGCCTTCATCTCCAGGGCGCATCGCTCGAGGATCTTGCCGACGACCATGCACGTGCGCGACGCCACGGTCGGGCCGCTGTCGGCCACTACGCCGGTGTCGGGCTGCGCCACCTCGATCGTCTCGTACGGCACGCCGAGCGCGTCGGCGACGATCTGGGCATGCATGGTGCGAGTGCCCTGACCGATCTCCGTGCTCGCCACGAGAATGGCAGCGCCGGTCGCGGTCAGGTCGAGCCGCGCCATGGACTTGAGACGCTCCTCGCCTGCACCAGTGAAGCCGGCACCGTGAAAGAAGAGCGCGAGCCCGATCCCGCGGTTGGTGCCGCGCAGCCTCTCGCGCTTGCTCCGGAAGTCGGTGCGGCGGACCGCTTCGTCCAGAACGGCGCGCGCGCTCGCGTCGGATCGCAGCAGCTGTCCGGTCGCCGTCGTGTCGCCCGGCGCGAGTGCGTTCTTCTCGCGCAGCGTCACCGGATCCATGCCGAGCGCCTCGGCGATGCGGTCCATGTGTACTTCCATCGCGAACTCCGTCTGCGGGGCGCCGAACCCGCGGAACGCGCCGTTGGGTGGCGTGTGCGTGAGCATTGCCCGCCCGTGGATGCGTGTGTGGTCGCATCGGTATGGGCCCGCGGCGTGAATGCAGCCGCGCGAGAGCACCACCGAGCTGAGCGTGCTGTACGCACCGCCGTCGAGCAGCACGTCCACGTCCATCGCCACGATGCGGCCGTCGCGCGCGAGTCCGGTTCGATGACGCACGATCGACGGA
>JBJMNM010000105.1:0-4343 GCA_045804305.1 Gemmatimonadaceae bacterium
ATGACGTCATCCGCCTCGTAGCCCTTGAGTGACAGGATGGGGATGCGATACGCGTCCAGGAGCTGGCAGATCCGCTCCATGCCCGTATCGAAGTCCGACTGCAGCTCTTCCGTGAGCTTTTCGCGGGTGGCCTTGTAGCCCGGGTAGGTCTCGTGGCGGAAGCTGAGTCCCGAGTCGTGCACCCAGCCGATGTACTCGGGACGGTGCGTTGCCAGCAGCCGTTGGAGAAAGTTGACGACGCCCCAGGCGGCGGAAGTGTTCTCTCCCCGCGCGGTCGTGAGCGGGCGTGAGATGAGCGCGAAGAACGCGCGGTAGATCAGCGCGTAGCCATCGACGAGGAAGAGCCGTGGTGCCTCAGGACGGCTGATCGCCGGTGGTGTGGAGAAGGTGGGATCGGTCACGGAAGCGGACGGCGAGATGTCGGCCGACGTGGGCCGGCTTGGGCAGAACGAAGCACGCGCGGTGATGCCCGCGATGCTGCGCGAAGCATAGAGCGTGCACGCGGCGCGCGATACCGCCTTCGCCGGCCCCGGAAACAGCACCGCCTGCCACGAGGGCAGGCGGTAGCAGGATCACGCGTGTCGCGCCAACGAGCCTCAGACGACGCGTTGCACGTTGGCGGCGTGGAGTCCCTTGGCGCCAGCCTGAATTTCGAACTCCACCTCCTGACCTTCCGCGAGCGTCTTGAACCCGTCCATCGCGATCGCGGAGAAGTGCACGAACACGTCCTCGCCCCCCTCCTGCTCAATGAAGCCGTACCCCTTGGCGTCATTGAACCACTTCACTTTCCCTCTGGCCATTGCGACTGTCTCCAACGGAGTGAATCGATCCTGCACTACGTGGTGCTGGGCACGCCATATGGCGCGCGGCGCCTATATAGGAGCACCTTGAACTTTTGTCAAGCGACCGCCCAGGCGTGCCCGAGAAGGTCGCATCACCGCCACTGCTTGCAACACGTCGCTTGCCAGTGGCCGCCAGCGGGCGTTACGTTCGCCGCGTGCCGAAAGAAACGTTGGTCGGGCGAACGATCGCAGGCTACGCCATCCGCAGCGAAGTTGGCGAAGGTGGAACGTCGTCCGTGTTCCGTGCCGAGCATGCCACACACGGCGTTGTAGCCGTGAAAGTGCTGCGCGAGAAGCTGCGTCAGGACAAGACCGCCGTTGCGCGCTTCGTGCGCGAGGCGCGGTACGGCGAACGGGTCCGCCATCCCAACGTCGTGCAGACGCTCGAGGTGGGCGAAGCGTCGCCGGGCATGCACTTTCTCGCCATCGAGTGGGCGAGGGGAGAGCTCCTGGAGAAGTACGTCAAGGCGCACGCTCCGTTGCCGGCGGACGAAGTCGCCACGATCGTTCTCCAGATCGCTGATGCCGTTCACGCCGCCCACACCGTCGGGATCGTGCACCGGGATCTGAAGCCGGACAACGTGATGTACGATCCCACAACCCGTCAGGTGAAGCTGCTCGACTTCGGGATCGCCACCGATACGGACATGGCGCCGGAGCAGCGCCTCACGCGAGCGGGCTTCTTCGTCGGCACGTTGATGTACGTGGCGCCTGAAGCCCTCTCCGGCGAGCTGGTGTCGCCGGCTGCCGATCAGTACAGCCTCGCCACGATCGCCTACTTGATGCTCACCGGAAATCTTCCCTTCACGGCCAAGACGCCGCGTGAGATGTTCTCGCAGCTCCTCTCTCAGCCTCCCATTCCGCTCAATGAGGCGAGGCCGGGCATGCGCTTCAGTCCCGCCGTGGAGCAGGTCATCATGCGAGGGCTCAGCAAGGATCCTCGGCAACGCTACGGTGACACCTGCATGTTCGCGGAGGCGCTGCGGGATGCGCTGGCCAATTCCGCCGTGCCCGAGGAACCCGGGCTCCTCGCTCGCATGAAGTCGCTGTTCATGCGATAGCGGCGTTCGCCCGCTTCTGCCCTCAGTCCGTACCAGTCAACGGGTCGCTCGCGGCCTCCGCGCTGGCGACGACACGTTCGCGCGTCAGGTCGGCTGGATTCACCGGCAGCCATACCGTGAACGTCGAGCCACGGCCTACCTCGCTGTCCACGCTGATTTCGCCGCCCAAGAGGCGCGCCAGCCGACGAGAGATTGCGAGGCCCAGGCCCGTTCCGCGCTGCATGGAGTCGCCACGCGGGCCTGCGTTCACCTGCTCGAATTCGTCAAAGATCCGCTCGAGGTCCGACGCCGCGATGCCGACACCGCTGTCGACGACCTGAAGCGCGACCCACGTGCCCGTGCGTGGTGCACGCGCCAGAAGTTTCTTCGTCGCAGGATCTTCGCCGCCCGGCGTCGTCATGCGAACGGACGGCGGAGTGCGACCATTCGTGCCTGGTGGCGCCCCCACGAGCCGTGCGCGAACGCTCACCGTACCGGTCGGTGTGTACTTGACCGCATTGCCAATGAGGTTGATCAGAATCTGCCGCAGGTGTGTGGGATCGGTCCGCACCCGCGGGAGCGATGCGCCCACAGTGATCGAGAAAGCAAGCCCTTTCTCGCTGACTAGGGACTCGAGCTCGCTCGCCACGTTGAGCACGAACGGGCGAAGCACGATTGTCTCCGAGTGTACCTCGAGGCGGCCAGCGGCGATCTTCGCGATGTCCAGCACCTGATCCACCAGATGACGCAGATGCGTTGCCGACGCCGCAATCCGGTCCACCGGCGGTACTTGCCGCGGTGACAAGTCGCCATAGAACCCGTCGCGGAGGAGCTCCACGAATCCCACGATGGCGTTGAGCGGGGTGCGAAGCTCGTGTGACACGTTCGCCAGGAATTCGCTCTTTGCCTGGTTTGCGCGCTTCACGTCACTGTAGAGTCGCTCCAGCTCGATTGACCGATCGGCAACCTGCAAGGCACGCTGGTGCTCGCGCAACAATCCAATCGCCAGAAACACCACGCCCATCACCCCGAGTGTCCAAAGCCCCCACCGGAGCGAGCGAGACGTGAGCGCATGCGTCGCCACGACCTGCCAGGTTCCGCCGTTCGGCAGCCGTGCCAGAGTCGGCACCCGCTCGCTCAAGGCTTCCCCGTCGCGGGTGGGGTCGCCTAGTCGCACGACGGTGTCCGTTCCCGAGAGGAGCACCAAGGAAATTCTGGTGTCGGGCGTCATTCGCCTCAGGAGCGCCTTGAGCGAATCTCCGTCCACCGCCATGCCCACCATGCCCACCATGCCAGGGGCTCGCCCACCTAGCGAGCTGATGCCTCGCGTCAGGACGATCCAGTTGCTTCCTCCGCTTGTCTGTGCGATGGCTACCTGCGCGCGATCGACGCCGCGAAGCCGGTATAGACTGTCGGACAGCGCAAGCGGCAGGGAACGACCGCGAATGGACGAGGTAACGCCGAGGAATCGCCGATCCGCTGGGCTGTTGATCCAGATCTGTCGCGCCGCCGGAGTGGTCGCCATGAGCCGCTCCACCGAACTGCGGAGCGTCACGCTATCCTTCCCGTGCGCGCGCACATCCGAGAGCTCGTCGACTCGATCGAGCACGGCCGCATGCCTTGCCAAAAAGGACTCGGCGAGCAAGGCCGCAGACTGCGCGTCGAGCTGAGCTTGATTGCGGTTGGCACGCAGCAAGGCGCGGTCGAGCAGGAGAAGGCCGCCCAACAGCACGAGAAATACCGCGCCGATGAAGCGCGAGAGCAAGCCGAGGCCGACGCGCTCGTCTGTCCCGCGCCCGATTGATTGACCGCTTTCCCCTGTCCCGCTAACGTCTGCCACGCGTATGTCTGATCACGACCGTCTTCTCTCGCTGCTCGCCGACCGTTCCGCGCGGCGCGGACACTTCACGCTCGCATCAGGGCGACAATCCACCTTATACATCGATGCGCGGCTCACCACAATGAGCCCGGACGGACTTGCCCTCATCGGGCCGCTGGCGCTCGCCGCGCTTCGCGCATCGGACTGGCGCGTGGATGCTGTCGGCGGCCTGACGCTCGGGGCGGACCCGGTCAGTTACGCCATTGCGTACGCCAGTGCCTTGGCCGGCACGCCGCTTCGCGCATTCACGGTGCGCAAAGAGGCGAAAGCGCACGGCACCGGTCGATTGATCGAAGGGCCGTTTCAAGAGGGGGATCGCGTCGCCGTGGTCGAAGATGTGATCACGACCGGCGGATCAGCTCTCCGCGCGGCGGAGGCCATCCGTGCGGCAGGGGGCGTCGTAGCAGGCGTGCTGGCACTCGTGGATCGAGAGGAGGGGGGGCGCGAGGCGCTAGAAGGAGCCGGACTGCCCGTGCTCGCGTTGGCGCGGGCCTCGGCTATCGTGTCGCGTGTCCCCGTGGCCTGAACGCATTGGCGCATCCGCCGACGAGTTCACCGCTACTGGTGTGCTCACCTCGATGG
>JBJMNM010000106.1:0-9379 GCA_045804305.1 Gemmatimonadaceae bacterium
ACCAGGCCACGAAGACCGATCAGTGGCAGAATACCAACGTCGATCTGCGCGGCAAGACGGGCAGCACGGGCTACTTCGCCAGCGCCGGATTCTCCAAGCAGGCCGGCGCGTTCCAGTTCCTCAATGGATATCAGCGTGGGTCGGCGCGACTGAATCTCGATCAGCTCATCGGGACCAAGCTGAACTTCCAGGGCACGACCTTCTATTCCACGATCAAGGAAGACGGCATCGCGCAGCAGGGCGGCGACAACGGCACAGCCTTCTTCCGCCTCTCTCGGTCGCCGGCGTTCGTGGACCAGCACACGCTCGATTCCCAGGGCCGGCTGTATGTGCGCGCGAACCCGCTCGCGCAGGGAAGCCAGAACGAGAACCCGCTGTACAACCTGGCGAACAACACTGACCAGGGCTCGGGCTCGCGTTTCCTGGGCAGCGTCCTCGGCAAATACTCGGCGACGGACTGGCTGGACTTCAATGCCGACTTTGCGTACGACCGCCAGCAGGGCAGCTACACGCAGCTCTACGATCGCGGCTTCCGCACCACCACGTCGAACCCCGCAGCGGCCGTGGGGCTCATCAACCAGCAGAGCGGCGACAACCGCTCGTTCAACACGAGCTTCGGCGCGGCGGCGCGCCCCACGCTGTTCCAGAATCTCGCCTCGACCTTCTCCGCGCAGGTGCTGTACGATGCGCAGAAGACGAGCTTCAACTACGGCTACGGTGAGAACCTCGCGGTTCCGGGGCTGTACACGCTGAACGCGGCGAGCGTGAACAAGGACATCCAGTCCGGCATCACCGACGTGCGTTCCCTGTCCTATCGCGGCGGCGCGGCGCTCGAGCTCCTCGACCGCTACATCATGGACGTCTCCATCCGTCGTGAGGGCAGCTCGCTGTTCGGTTCGTCGAACCGCTGGGCAACCTTCCCGCGCGTCGCCACCGCCTGGATCGCGTCGTCCGAGCCGTGGTTCCCGGCGCCGGATGCGCTCAGTCTCCTCAAGTTCCGCGCAGCCTGGGGCAAGGCCGGCCAGCGCCCGAACTATCAGGCGCAGTACGAGACCTTCACCATCTCGCGCACCACGGGCGCGCTCAGCCCGTCCACGCTCGGCAACATCAACCTGCGTCCGGAGATCCTGACCGAGACGGAGCTGGGCGTGGACATGGAGCTGCTCCACAAGTACGGCGTCAACATCACGTACGCGCAGTCGCGCGCGGATGACCAGATCCTGCTGGTGCCGGCGCCGGCGGCGTCTGGCTTCCCGAATCAGTGGCAGAATGCCGGGCAGCTCACCAACAAGACGTGGGAAGCCTCGCTCGACATTCCGATCCTCAACAGCCAGGACACGCGCTGGTCGACTCGATTGATCTACGATCGCAACCGCGCGACGATCACGCGTCTCGACGTGCCGCCGTACAACACGACCGGCGGTCCGCAGGGCTCGGAGTCGATGTACTTCATCCGGCAGGGCGAGCGGCTGGGCACGATGTACGGCGGCGCCTACATCACGAGCTGCGAGCAGCTGCCTGCGCCGTACAACGCGCAGTGCGGGGGCGCCGGCTCCCAGTTCCAGCAGAACAATCAGGGCTTCGTCGTGTGGACGGGTGGATACGATCCGAGCCAGGGCGTCACGCAGAACCTCTGGAATGCGTCGCTCAACCCGGGTGCCGCGCCGTGGGGCGTCCGCACGGTGTGGGGGATGCCGATGCGACTGCGCGACTCGACCGGCGCACCGGCGCAGGTCGCGCTCGGCAATGCCTCGCCGGACTTCCACGCCGGCTGGTCGACGAACTTCAGCTACAAGCGCTTCTCCGCCTACGGCCTGCTCGACGGCGCGTTCGGACGGAAGCTCTGGAACGAAGGCTACCACTGGGCGCTCGGTGACTTCATGTCCGGGACGGTGGATCAGGCCGGCGTGAGCGTCGAGGACGCGAAGCCCATCGGGTACTACTACCGCGCCGGTCCGTCCACCATCGGCGGCAGCTCGGGGGTGGGCGGCCTGTACAACGTGCTCGGTCCGACGAACGAGTCGGTGGAGGACGCGAGCTACATCAAGCTCCGCGAGATGTCGCTGAACTACAACATCGGGGCGGTGGGTGGCCAGGGGAACTGGACTCTCGGCGTGGTCGGTCGCAACCTCCACACGTGGACGAAGTATCGCGGCTACGATCCGGAAGTCGGCCGCGCGGGTGGCAACCTGCCGACCCAGACGGGCAGTCAGTTCAACAACGCGGCGCTGAACGGCGTGGACTACTTCTCGTTCCCGAACCTGCGCACGTTCACCCTCCAGGTCTCGACCTCGTTCTGAGCCAGCGCGGCTGAACGACCCACTCACGCATCCGCCGGGTGCCGCCGCTACGGCGGCGGCACCATGGCTCACACCTTCGGGGCATTAGATGAAACTGCGAATCATGTGGCTGGCCGCGGCCGCGGTCACCTCGCTCGCCGCGTTGAGCGCCTGCAAGTCGGATGAGGTGCTCGGCGTGGAGAACAAGAACAACCCGGACGTCGCGCGGGCCATCTCGACGCCGGACGGCATCGAGAACGTGCTGAAGAACGGCTTCGCGCAGATCTTCGGCGCGACGCACGGTTCCACGACCTCGATCTGGGCGGCCAATCAGGCGACCGCGCTCGAGAGCTACGGCTCCGTCGCCAACTTCGGTCTGGCCCAGCGTGGCTCGATCCCGCGCAGCGTGATCGACAACACGCGTGGCAATCCGACGGCGGCCGAGAACTACCGGGACTTCCAGCAACTCTTTCTGCGCGGTCGTCTGATCGCCAACGCGATCGGCTCCTTCGACGATCTGAAGGCGGCCAACGCCACCGTCAGCATCGGCTCGCAGTTCCTCGATCTGCGCGCCCGCTCGTACGGCTTCTTCAACATGGCCCTGGCCAATGGCGAAGCGGCGCTGATGTACGATTCCGTGGGCGTCGTGAACCCCAAGCTCAAGCGCACCACACCGCCTGAGGTGCCCGCGCTCGTCAGCTACGGCGACGCGATGGTCACCGCCCTCCAGCAGATCGACAGCGCCATCGCGATGGCGAATGCGGCGCGGACAGCGACAGGGAGCACCGCGTCACTGCGTACGGCATTCCTGCCGGTCGAGTGGATGCGTACCGTCGCAACGCCGGTCAGCCTGGACGATTACATCCGGGTCATGCGGTCCACGAAGGCGCGACTGCGCGCCGGCGTGGCGCGGAATCCGACCGAGCGGGCGGCAGTGAACTGGACGGAGGTTGTGAACGACGCCTCCAACGGCATCACCGCGGACTGGGTGCTGGATCTCAACAACAGCCTGGGCTGGTCGGGGGCGTGGCTCAGTCAGATGGCGGTGTCGTCGGCGTGGAGCGGCATGACGCCGGCGATCATCGGCATGGCGGACACCACGAGCGGCTACGCCAACTGGATCGCGCTGGATCGCGGGGCGCGCGCCCCGTTCCTGATCCAGACGCCGGACGCACGATTCCCCCAGGGGAGCACACGCGCCGCGCAGACGGCGGCATCCCCGACGGTGGGGGCAGGGCTGGCCAGCTCGCTGCCGAGCATCTACTTCCGGGCGCGTGCGCCCGGCGAGGACAATCCGGGCGAAGCCTATGGCAATTCGTACTACGATCACGTCCGCTTCTTTGGCTATCGCCAGAACGCGTCAGCCGGCAGATGGGTGTGGATGTCGCGCGCCGAGAACGACATGCTCTGGGCCGAGGGGCTGATGCGTCTCAACCGCGACGGCGAAGCGGTGCCGCTCATCAATCGCACGCGCGCCATCAACAAGCTCGGACTCTTTCCCGCGGGTTCGACGAAGGACACGCCCGCACCTCCGTATCCGGGCGATCCGACGACGACACCGGCCATTGCGCCCGGCGGCCCGAACTCGTGTGTCCCGCGTACCCCGACCGGCCCGGGCGGTACCCTGGTCTGCGGAAGCATGTACGAGGCGATGAAGTGGGAGAAGCGCATGGAAACCCTGTTCACCGGCTACTCGCAGTGGTTCGTCGATTCGCGCGGGTGGGGCGATCTGCCGCTCGGCTCTCCCGAGATGTACCCCGTGCCCTATCAGGAGATGGACGCGCGGAACCAGGCGTTCTACAACTCGGTCGTTGGTGATCCGAAGTGGCAGGCGCTGACGAGCACGTACGGCTTCGGCGTGGGCTCGCGCTGACGTGACGATCACGTCTGCCTCCGGCGCTCGAGTGGACCCGACGTTCGCGTCGGGCCGCTCGTGGCGCCGGTGGACGACGCTCGCGCTCGTGGGCGTCTCGCCGCTGAGTGGGTGCTACACGACCCACCCGGTGTCGAGCGCGCCCGAACCCGGCACCACGGTGCTGCTCGACCTCAACGATCGCGGTCGCGTGCAGCTCGGCGATCGCATCGGCCCGTCTGCGTCGCGCATCGAAGGCGTGGTGCAGACCCGCAGCGATACCGCGTACATGGTTCGCATCTCGTCCGTCGAGTACCTGAACGGGCAGAGCAACAAGTGGTCGGGCGAGCCGTTCACGGTGCCGACGGCTCTCGTGTCCGTGGCGCAGGAGCGTCAGTTCTCGCGGTCGCGCACGATCTCGGTGGGCGCCGGCATCGCGGCGGCGATCGTCACGCTGTTCATGAAGACAAGCTTTCTCGGATCAGGGACTAACGGGCGAGAAGGGCTTCCGCCTCCGGGAGGCGGAACCTGACCGGCTCGATCCGCAGCCATTCATTTTTTCCACGACTTTCAGGGAATAAACCCATGCGTGTTTCCCGTTTCCTGCCGCTGGCGGTGCTCGCCGCGGCTGCCGCGTGCCATGACAACGGCGTCTCGGTGAACGACCGTCCGCCGCTCGGTGGCGTGCGGTTCATCAACGCCGTCGCCGACGGCGGACCGGTGGACATCCGGATGGTCGACCAGGTGGAGTGGTCGGCGAACTCGGTGTCCACCTCGAGCAACTATGGTCTCCCCTTCCGCGCCGGCACGATTCACTGGCCCACGGAAGCCAAGGCGCGGCACATTCGCGTCTTCCCGACCGACTCGAGCATCGCGATCACGTCGACCATCCTGCACGACACCACGATCACGATCGAGGCGAACAAGAACGTCACCCTCATGCTGGTCGGCAGCCGCGCGGCTGGCGGCAAGGTGAGCTTCGTGAAGATCGACGACACGCCCCCGGCCGTTGCGGCGAACCAGGTCGCCATCCGACTGGTGAACGCCAGCACCACAGGCACGTCGGCGAACGCCTCGGGCTACATCACGGCCGACACTGCCGCCGCGCTCCCGGGCGCAGCCACGTGGGGCGCCGTAGGGCCGCTCTCGGCGTCGCCGTACGTGGTGCGGTCGACGGGCGGCTTCGCCGTGCAGACCACGCCGGCCGGAAGCACGGCATCCGTGTGGAAGGCCCCCGCGCCCGACGGCGCACCAGCGGACGGCCTGATCGGCGCCACGGCGGGTGCCCTGGGCGGTGGAAGCGCCCTCTCGGCCTACCTGTTCCCACCTTCGGGGACGGGACCGTTCACCCCGCAGTCGGGCACACCGCCGACGGGCAGCACGCCGCGTGTGGTCTTCTTCGTCGACCTGATTCCCGCGCCGCCGAAGTAGTTGCTCGCCCCACCCGAGCAACCGGAGGGGTAGGCTTCTACGGGAGCCTGCCCCTTCGCGTTGGGGTCGGCCAGGCGTCGATCATTTCGAGATGACGTGAATGACCGGGCCCAGGTCGCGGCCGTTGAATTTCTGCTGGGCGGCGGAGGCGTCGTAGTACCGAACGGCCGACACCGTAGTCAGCGTGACCGATCGCAGGGTCGCGGGCCCACCCAGGCGAGCGTCGTCCACGAAGACCACCACGGGCGAGCTCCGGGCCTGCTGCCGTAACCAGAGCGGTCTCGTGGCCTGCACGTAGTCATAGAGGTTCAATTGGGTGGCCGTGGCGAGCTCCGCCGCCGTGATCATCCTGGAGTCGCCACGCGGCGGTGGCGGTTCGGAGCCGACGTTGGAGGATGCACAGGCGGCCACGCCGAGCAGCGCAAGGATCCTGATGGGGCGACTCGACAGCATTCGGGCACCGGACCGGATGGGAATGGACCAGAAGAGCAGGATTCGCTGAAAAAGTGGGGCGTGCGGCGCGGGGGCGCCACCCGGGTGCGCGCCGAGGGAGGCGGGAACGAAACTGGCCCCCGACTTGCCTGCCAATGTTGTCGTGCATTCCGTCTGGGGTGCCGCTGGCAGTGGACGCAGGAGAGTATTCGGTGCACACTGGTGATCCGGTACTGCCGCCCATCCTGGTGGTGGACGACAATCACGATAACGCGGAGATCATCCGGCAGTACCTGGAGATCCGCGGATATCCGATTTCCGTCGCCCACAACGGCGACGAGGCGCTGGCGCTGTACGAGACCGTTCGTCCTGCCCTCGTGCTGCTCGACGTCATGATGCCCGGACGCGACGGGTGGGAGGTCTGCCGCATCATGAAGCAGCATCCCACGCTCGGGCGCACTGTCCGGATCATCATGGTCACGGCGCTGGATGCATGGGATGACAAACGTGAGGCGCTGCAGCTCGGCGCCGACGATTACGTGGAGAAGCCTTTTGATCTGCCGACGCTCGCCAAGACCGTGCAGCGCAACCTGGACCAGATGCGCGTGGCCTCCTAGGGCCGCTGCGCGTTCCGCCGCCGACTCGCGGGGCGCGTGAGCGAGTCGATCCTCCTTACGGATTCGGACGACGCTGACATTCGTGCCGCGGTCGCCCTGCTCGACGGGTGGCGCGCCGAGGCGCGGCCGCTCACCGAGCTCGCGGGCGCGCTCGCGGAGCCGGGAGTGCGAGCCTTGCTCCTCACCACGTCCGATCCCACGCTGCTGCGATCGAGCGTGGAGCAGGCGCACGTCCGTGGTGTCCCCGTGGTCGTGGGCTGTGCGGACGAGACGGCGCGGCGCCGCGCCGTCGAGCTGAAGGTGGAGGAGTGGTACCTCTGTCCGGCGACGCCCCAGGAGATGGCGGCACGCATCTGGTCCGCCGTGGCGCGCGGCAGCGCCCTCGGCGCCGAAGCGGCGCAGCGGATGGACCGCGTGGAGTACGAGCAGATGCTGCACGACTCGCTCACGGGACTCCCGACGCTCCCCGTGGCGATCGAGCGCTCCCGGCAGTTCTTCAAGGAACGGGGCGAGCTGGTGGTGCTGTACTTCAACTTCGTTCGGTACTCCAAGATCGAGGAAATCTACGGCTGGGAAAAGCTCGACGCGGTGCTCGAGACGACCGCGAGCGCCGTACGCGAGTTCCTGGACGACGACGACCTCGGCGATTCGCGCGTCATGGTGAGCTTCACCAACGACGACGACTTCATCTTCTTCCACGTGCCGCAGAGTGGCGTGGCCGCCGCCACCGAGAGCGAGATCACCGAGATGGTGACGCGCCTCCAGCGCCATGTGGGCGGTCAGATCGAGACGGCGCACGGTGAGGACATCGCCGCGCTGTTCGACATCTACGTGGGCCGCGCGCACCTGTACTACAATCCCAAGATCCGGCTCGAGCGGTTGATCTATCGCGGCATTCGCGAGGCGCAGAACGCGTCGCGGTCGCTCGAGCAGCGCGAGCGCGCACGCCGCGTGAACGACCTCAAGACGACGCTCCGCGACCGCGCCGTGTACGTGGACTATCATCCGATCGTGGTGGCGTCCACCCGCGAGATCTTCGGCTACGAGGCGCTCGCGCGCGGGCAGATGCGCACCCTGCGCAGCCCGGAAGTGATGTTCGACGTGGCCGCCGAGGCGGATCTGATCTGGGAGCTGAGTCGCCTCTGCCGCGCACGCGCGCTGGAGGGGATGAACACCAGGCTCCAGGCGGGACAGCTGCTCTTTCTCAACGTGGATCCGCACGATTTCAGCGATCCGGCATTCAACGAGCACGAGGTGGACGATCCGTCGCGCGTCGTCATCGAGATCACCGAGCGCACCGCGATCAAGGACTACCCGAAGTTTCGCGACCGGCTCAAGGCGTTCCGCGAGATGGGATACCGGTTCGCCGTGGACGACGCCGGCAGCGGCTACGCGGGGTTGGGGTCCATCGCCAATCTCGAGCCGGACTTCATCAAGCTCGACATCTCGCTGATCAACGCGATCGACACCAACTTCATCAAGCAGAACCTCGTGCAGACGATGGTCCGCTTCGCCAACGACCACGGCGCCAAGGTGATCGCCGAGGGGGTGGAGCGCGCCGAGGAGTTCGCGGCGGTGCAGGAGCTGGGGGTGCATCTCGTGCAGGGCTTCTTCCTGCACCGCCCACAGTCGGCGTCATCGCCGATCGTGAGCGTGGCGACCGCGGGACGGACCTGACCCTCTAGCGCATCAGCTCCGCCACGAGGGCGTAGGAGCGGCCGGCGGCGCCCAATCCCGCGTGGACGATCGCCCGCGCGGCCTCGCCCGCGGCGCGTGCTTCGTCCACCTGCGACACCCAGTGGTCGAGTGCCCGCTCGAGAGCGGCCGCATCCAGCGCCGAGACGGCGGCGTCGGCATCGAGGAGAAGGCTGGCGTCGCGACTGCCGGCATGGTGGGGACCGAACAATACGGGCACGCCGAACGCGGCCGGCTCGAGCACGGAGTGCAGTCCGGCCGCGTGGAAGGCGCCGCCCACGAACGCCATCGCGGCCAGCGCATAGAGATCGCCGAGCACGCCGACCCGATCCACGATGATCACGTCGGCGTCCGACGCCTCGGCTGCATCGAGTCGTGCCGTACGCAGACGGGCCGCGCGCGCCCAAGCCTCGACCGGCTCGAGATGCGACCGGGTAGGCTCATGGGGGGCAATGATGAGCCGCACCCGCGGATGGCGCGACGCGACGTTCGACCACGCGGGCAGGAGCCGGCGCTCGTCGGAGGGCCAGGTTGATCCCGCCACCAGCGTGGGGCGATCGCTCACCAGGCGCGTGAGAAGGGGCTGAGCGCGGTCCAGTCGCTGCACGCGCTCCCACACCTGATCGTAGCGCGTGTCACCGGTGATCGTGACGCGGCGCGCCGGCACGCCCAGCGCGATCAGGCGGTCGGCGTCCTCGGTGCTGATCGCGCCGACGCGATCGAGGTGCGCATAGGCGTCGCGCAGCAGCCGCGACGCCATCCCGGACCGGCGCGACGACGTGGCGGCGAGCGTCGCGCTCACGAGCCCGAGCCGCGTGCCCCGGCGAGCGGCCTCGCGCGCGAGCGTGGGCCACACATCGAGCTTGCTGAACACCAGCGCCGTCGGCGAGAGGGCGGCGAGTACGGCACGCATGTCCGAGGCGACGTCGAACGGGAGCACGTCGCGAAAGTCCACGTCCAGCGACTCGGCGAACGCCCGCGCGCTCGGCGAGAAGTAAGTGTACGCGAGCTGCGTCTGCGCGCTGTGGGCGCGCGCGCGCTCCAGCACGGGGCGCGCCTGCAGCCCCTCGCCC
>JBJMNM010000107.1:0-3547 GCA_045804305.1 Gemmatimonadaceae bacterium
GTGTAGGCGCGGCCGAGCCCGTGGCTCGGCGCCTCCTGCCCGGCAATCGTGAAGCGCACGACGGGGACCGTCATGCCGTCGGCCTCGACCCGTCGGCGGCGGCGGTCGCAGGCTCGCGCGCATGCTCCTCGGCGTCGTGCGTGTGCTCGTGCGCGGGAAGCTCCGCAGCCGCGAGGATCTCGATCCGTGGCGGATGGCCGAGCGTTGCATGCACGGTGCATAGCTGCGCGACACGCTTGGCCGCGGCGAGCCGGCTGGCGGGAAGCGACGGCCAGTCGAAGATCACGCCGATGTCCGACACGCGATGCGGGTCATCGGCGAAGCGCCACTGGACCTCGAGCGTGAGGTCGTCGGTCGAAAGCCTCGCCTGCGCGGCCCAGGAGTGCATCACGGAGAAGGTGCAGCTCGCCAGTCCGCTCGCGAGCATGTGGAAGGGCGAATAGGACATCTCCGCCGTCGGGGCCTCGATGGTGAGCGGCCCCGGATCAGGCGCCAGGCGGATGGCGTCGTCGGAGAGGAGGGTGATCTTCATGTCCATCATGTCGGTGCAAGGTCCACACCGGACCCGGCTCAACGCGCCGGCGCCGGCTGCTGCTGCGTCAGGCAGTGCAGGGTGCCGAACCCCCACACGAGATCCACCGCATGCACGCCGATCACGTGGCGGTTCGGCATCAGCTCGGCGAGCCGGTTGAGCGCGATTCGGTCGTTGCGGTCGTTGAACGTGGGGACGAGCACCACGCCGTTGGCGATGTAGAAGTTGGCGTAGCTTGCAGGCAGACGTTCGCCATTCATCGTCACGGGACGAGGGAAGGGAAGCTTCACCACCTTGAGCGCGCCGGCGCCGGCGCCGGCCAGCTCCAGCCTCCGCATGTTGTCCACCGAGCGGCGATGATTCTCGTCGTCGGCGGGGTCTTCTTCGTAGGCCAGCACGATCACCCCGGGCGCTACGAATCGCGCGATGTCGTCGACGTGTCCGTGCGTATCGTCGCCCACGCAGCCTTCGCCGAGCCAGATCGTCTCGCGAATGCCGAGGTAGTCGCGGAAGGCGCGCTCGTAGCCGGCGCGGTCGAGACCGGGATTGCGCACCTGCACGTCGGAAAGCAGCCACTCTTCCGTCACGAGCAGCGTGCCTTCGCCGTCCGTCTCGATGCCGCCGCCCTCGAGGATCAACCGCTCCCCGGTGTCGGGCCGCCCGGGTACCACGCGCGGCGATCCCGTGATTTTCTCGATCGCACGCCCGACCTCGGCATCGCGCGAGTAGTTCGGATACTTGGCCCACGCGTTGAAGCCCCAATTCATGAGCTCCACACGTCCCGTCTCGTCGTGCACGAAGGTCGGCGCCGAATCGCGGAGCCACACCCGGTCGGTCGGCACGACGTGCAGCCGGACGTTCGCGGTGACGCCGTGTGCGGTGAGGTGCTCCTGGGCCGTCGCGCGCACCGACTCGTCGTGGCACAGGATCTCGACGCGCTCGTACTGCGCGAGAATGCGTGCGATCTCCGTGTACACCCACGGGATCGGGCCGAGCTTGCCCGGCCAGTCCGGCTCGTGGTGCGGCCAGGCGATCCAGGTGGCGTCGTGGCGGGACCACTCGGCAGGGAAAGTGAACGTTGACATCAATTCGTTCGTCGGTTCACGGTTCGTCGGTTCTCGGCATGCCTCGGAGAGCAATGGCGTCCCGAAGCACGCCGAAAGCCGAAACCCGACTAACCGAAGAGCGGCTCTTCAGTCTGCGCCAAGATAACGACTGAGAATCGGCGCATACGCATCGATACGCCGATCTCGCAGGAACGGCCAGTTCCGACGCGTCTCCTCGATCAGCTTCGGATCGCAGGTCGCGATGAGCACGGCTTCCTCGGTGTCCGCTTCCGTGAGGATGCGCCCGAACGGATCCGCGATGAAGGAGTGACCGAAGAACTCGATCCCCTGCGTGCCCGGCTCGTCGTCCTCGTGCCCGATCCTGTTTGGCGATGCCACGAACACGCCGTTCGCGATCGCGTGCGAGCGCTGGATCGTACGCCACGCGTCCACCTGGGCCGCACCGAACTCCGACTTCTCCGCGGGATGCCAGCCGATCGCCGTCGGGTAGAACAGGATGTCGGCGCCGAGCAGGCTCGTGATGCGCGCAGCCTCGGGGTACCACTGGTCCCAGCAGATCAGCACGCCGATGGTGGCGTACTTGGTCTTCCACACGCGAAAGCCGCTCGCCTGCTTGGCGATCTCCCCGATCTGATCGATGCGGTCGTCGTGGGCCGCGTCGCCCGGGGTGAAGTAGTACTTCTCGTTGAAGAGCGGGTCGTCCGGGATGTGCATCTTCCGGTAGACGCCCAGCAGCGAGCCGTCCGCGTCGATGATCGCGGCCGAGTTGCGGTACACGCCGCGCGCCTGCCGCTCGAACAGCGGCACGACGAGCACGACGTCGAGCTCCCTGGCGAGCTTCTGCATCACCTCGGTCGTCGGCCCGGGGATGGGCTCGGCGATGTCGAAGCGCTCGCACTTCTGCGACTTGCAGAAGTACGGCGCATTGAAGAGCTCTTTCAGGCAGATGATCTGTGCGCCGCGCGACGCGGCGTCGCGGACGAGCGCGACGGCCTGGTCGAGCGTCGCGTGTTGGTCGGCGGAGGCGCTGTCCTGGATGATCCCGACAGTGAACGGACGTGTGGTCATGTACTTCTCGTGTCGACAGGGTACGACGTAAAGCTAGCGCGCGGGGGAAGGGCGCTACTCGACGACCCCGATCACGACGTCCATCACGTTGGTTCCCGTGAGCCCTCGATGGAGCAGCGCTCCGGCCGCGGCAAGGGCCGCGTACGACTCGTGGCGTGCGAGCGCGTGCTCCGGGTCGTGCCCGCTTCGCGCGATCGTCTCCCACAACGCCGCATCCGCGAACGCACCGGCGGCGTCCGTCGGCCCGTCGCGGCCGTCGGTCCCGGCAGCGAGAATCGTGATGCGACGCGCGGCGTCACCGCCGCTCGCCAGACGCTTCGCCGCGGCGAGCGCGAGCTCCTGGCATCGCCCTCCGGTCGCGGCCATCGCGCGTGTTTCGCCGAAGCGCGCGCCCACGGCGATATGCGCGAATGGAGGCGACGGCTTCCCCAACTGCACCGTCGTCTCCCCACCCCACACCACGCACCCCGGCTGATCGCGCTCGGCGCGCTGAAGGAGTGTCTCGGCGATCGCTTCACCACAGCGCGCCGCTTCGCCACGCAGGGGCGCCCGCACCGGTTCGGCGGCGACCGACAGCTCGCGCGCGCGGGCCACGGCCGCGTCGAGCGCAAGGTGATTGGCGCCGATCACGCGCGTGCGTACGTGCGCGAATGCCGGGTGCGAGGCTTTCGGCGTCTCCGGGATCACGCCACGTGATACGCCCGTGAGGTATTCGCGCATCGCCGTCGAGAGCTGCGAGTACAGCTCCGCGTGTTGCAGCAGGTCGATCACCTCGCGCACCGTATGACTGTCCGGTGTGCACGGCCCCGAGCCGATGTCCTCCGGATTGTTGCCGACCACGTCGCTGATCACGAGCGCGTGCGTGCGCGCGGGGGCAAGA
>JBJMNM010000108.1:0-10000 GCA_045804305.1 Gemmatimonadaceae bacterium
GACGTGACCTCCGCGAACAATGCGGCATCGGCGAGGACCGGTGTGATGTCCTTGAACACGATGCCCGGCTTCGGAAAGTCGGGAACGTCGCGGAGGGCGCGTCGTACCCGGGTCCCAAGCGCCGAGTCCAGACCGGAGTCCGCAGGCTCGGTTGGCTTCATCTCGGGCCTGTCAGCGAACGATGTTGAATGGATAGGGCAGCGAGCCCGCCGCACCGTCCCTTACCTCTTCCACGCGCTCCACCTGCGCACCGGCTGGTCCGACCTGGAGCGCTCGCCGAAGGCGCTCGAGCGAGGAGGCCTCGCCTCCGGCCGCCACCTCGACGTCGCCGCCGGCGAGGTTCGTGACCCAGCCGCTGAGTCCGAGCCGGCGCGCTTCTTCCCGGACGAACCACCGAAAGCCCACGCCTTGCACGCGCCCGGTAACGCGAACGTGCAGCCTCTGCACCTATTGCTGCTCCCAGCCGTGGGTGCCATAGAGCGGGACGAACCGCACCGGCGCCACGTCGCGCGTCTCCACGCTGGCACCGCGCCTGATGACGAGCTTCAGCGTCTGCTCTTCCATCGGACCCACCGGCACCAGCATTCGCCCTCCCTCCGCGAGCTGCTCCACGAGGGGCTGCGGCACGCTTGGCCCCCCGGCGCTCACGAGGATGCCGTCATAGGGTGCGTACTCGCGCCAACCCACCGTGCCGTCACCCAGCAGCATCGACACGTTCTTCGCGCCGGCCCGGGCGATCGCGTCGCGCGCCATGGTGTAGAGCGCGGCGATGCGCTCGATGGTGAAGACCTGCGCCACCAGGTGCGACAGCAGCACCGTCTGATATCCCGACCCGGTGCCGATCTCCAGCACGCGCTCCTGCCCTTTGAGCTGTAGCAGCTCCAGGTAGCGGGCGTGGATGGACGGCTGCGAAATGGTCTGCCCGCTGCCGATTGGCAGGGGCGCATCCTCGTAGGCGCGGTGCCGCACTCCGGTGGGCACGAACGCATGCCTCGGCGTGAGGTCGAACGCGCGGAGCACTGCGAGGTCCCGGATGCCCTTCTCGCGCAACGTCTCGACCAGGCGGCGGCGTGCGCCGCCCATCGCGCCGTCTACGGTTCCCGCCACCATGTCCCCGCTGAATCCAGCATGCTGTAGTTCGTGAGGTCGAGATGGAGCGGGGTGATGGAAACGAAGCCATCCTGGATCGCCCGGAAGTCCGAGTTGTCCTCACCGGTCCAGGTGATGGAGCCCCCGCCGATCCAGAAGATGTCACGATCCCACGGATCGCGCATCGGCTTGAGCGATCCCGAATACACGCGGCTGCCCAGTCTCGTGAGCCGCGCGCCGCGCACCCCCTCCACCGGGATGGGCGGGAGGTTGACGTTCAGGAGGGTGTGCGCGGGGAACGCCGGAAGTGAGGTGAGATGCTTCAGCAGCGGCGTGAGGATCTTCACCTGTTGCTTGAGGTGCGTGAGATCCGCGCGCAGGTCCCCGCCGGCGAACGAGAATGCGATGGACGGAATGCCGAGGGCCAGCCCTTCCATGGCCGCCGCCACCGTGCCCGAGTAGAGAACATCCTCACCCATGTTCTGCCCATGGTTGATCCCACTGAGGATGAAGTCGGGCCGCTCGTCCATCAGCGCCTCCACGGCCAGCATCACGCAGTCCGTGGGCGTTCCATCTACCTGCCAACGCCGTTCGGCGCGTCGCACCGGGCGCAGCGGATGATGGAGTGTCAGGGAGTGGCTCGTGGCGCTCTGCTCGCGGTCCGGCGCGACGACGTAGACGTCGCCCAATGGCTGCGCCGCCTCGACGAGGCACTCGATGCCGTGGGCCAGAATTCCGTCGTCGTTCGTGATGAGAAAGCGCATCGCTATTTCTTGCCTTCGGGCTGGCTGTCGTCGGGCGCGAGGAAGCGGATCAGCTCCTTGAGCTCCGTCTCCAGCGCCTCGAGGGTCTGTAGCGTGAGCGCCGCGCGAGCCGCTGTGCGCAGCTCGCCCCCCTTGCGATGTTCGTCGACCTTCTGGCGCGCGCCCTCGATCGTGTACTTCTCCGTGTACAGCAGGTGCTTCACGAGGAGGATGAGCTCCACCTCGCGCCGCTGATAGACGCGATTGCCAGAGCGGTTCTTGGCCGGGTTGAGAAAGCGAAACTGGCTTTCCCAATATCGCAGCACGTGCGGCTTGAGGTCGGTCAGCTCGCACACCTCTCCGATGCTGAAGAACTCCTGCACCGGCTCGGCGGCGCTCATGCGTCCTGCTCCGCGCGCAGCTCGCGCGACATGAGATCGGTCACGCCGCGCTGCGCGGAATGCCCCTCGAACAGCACCCGGTGGGCCATGGATACGATCGGCATCTCCACCCCCTCCCGCTCGGCCAGCGCGAGCGCGCTCTTCGTGGTGGCCACTCCCTCGGCGACGGTCTCCTTTCCGGCGAGCGCCTGCTCCAGCGTCGCGCCTTTGCCGACCTCGATGCCGACGGCCCGATTGCGGCTCAACGACCCGGTGCACGTGAGCACGAGATCGCCGACCCCGGCCAATCCCGCGAAGGTCGCCGCTCGGGCGCCGAGGGCGGTGCCCAGCCGCGTCATCTCGGCGAGCCCGCGCGTGATGAGTGCGGCGCGCGAGTTGAAGCCGAACCCGGCTCCTTCGCAGATGCCGGTGGCGACCGCCATCACGTTCTTGAGCGAGCCGCCGAGCTCCACCCCGATGATGTCGTCGTGGGTGTAGATGCGGAAGGTCGAGTTGCTGAAGTGGTCCTGCACCATCTCGGCCGCGAACTCGTCGTCGGACGCGGCGACGACCGCGGTCGGCTGCCGCGCCATGACCTCGGTGGCGAAGCTCGGGCCCGAGAGCGCGACCACACGCCGGCCCGGCACCTCGTCCGTGATCACGTCGCTCATGAGCGCCAGGGTGTCGCGCTCGATGCCCTTCGAGGCGACGCACACGGTGGCGCGTGCCGGAACGTGCGACGCGCCGCGCTTGAGGATCGCCCGCACGTGCTGCGACGGGGTGGCGACGCAGACGAGCATCGCGCCGCCGAGCGCGTCGGCAAAGTCGCCCGTGGCGCGAAGCTCGGGGGAGAGTGACGCACCGGCCAGGAAGCGAGTGTTCTCGTGCCGACCATTGATCGATTCGACCACGTCGGGCTCGTAGGCCCAGAGCGTCACGTCGTGCCCATTTCGCGCGAGGAGATCGGCCAGCGCGGTTCCCCACGCCCCCGCCCCGACGACCGCGCAGCGGCTCATGGCTGGCCTCGCACGCGTCCGCGCTTGCCGAACCGATGCTCTTCCCCGCGCCGCAGCCGGCCAATGTTCGCGCGGTGCGTCCAGAACACGAAGGTCGCCACCACGAGGCTCACGATGAACAGCGGCGAGCTCGCACCCTGCGTCAGAAGCAGAAGTGTGGGCAATAGAACGGCGGACACCAGGCTGCCGAGCGAGACGTAGCCAGTGGCCAGCACGATGGCGACGAAGAGGGCAAAGGTGGCGGCCATGGGTACGGGCGCAAGCGCGAAGAAAACGCCTGCCGCAGTCGCGACCCCCTTCCCTCCCTTGCGGAACTTCAGGAACACCGGCCGCACGTGGCCCGCAATGGCCGCCACTCCGCACGCGATCGCCCAGAGGGTCGGGTTCGTGGCGCCTTCGATGCGGAACGGCAGGAGCAGCACCGGCAGCGCGCCCTTGAGCGCGTCCAGGAGGAACACCACCAATCCGATCTTCCAGCCCAGCACGCGGAACACGTTCGTCGCCCCGAGATTTCCCGATCCCTGCTTGCGCAGGTCCACGCCCTTGATGGCGCCGGCGACGTACGCGAACGGCAGCGAGCCGGAGACGTACGAGAGCGCGATGGCGAGCAGCGGCTGCACGCTAGGCCGGGGTCCCGCCGCTCTTCCGGCGCATCAGGATGCGCAGCGGATTCCCGGTGAACGGATACGCCTCGCGGAAGCCGTTGTGCAGGAAGCGGATGTAGTGCTCCTCCACCAGATCCGGGTGGTTGCCGAAGAACGCGATCGTGGGCGGCGCCACGCTGACCTGCGTGGCGTAGTTCAGCTTCACCTCGCGACCGGCCGCCTGCGACGGCTGACGGCGCGCCAGCAGCTCGCTCAGCCGCTCGTTCACCTGCGAGGTGCTGATGCGCGTCTTCGACTGCTCATCCACGAGCTGGATCAGGTCGAGGATCTTCGACACGCGCTGCCCCGTGAGGGCCGAGGTGAAGAGGAAGGGCACGTGCTTGAGGAACGGTGCCTTCTCCTGCGCCTTCTTCTCGAACTTGTGCGTCGCCTTGTCGTCCTTCTCCACCAGGTCCCACTTGTTCACGACGACGATCAACCCGCGACCCGCCTCCCACGCCATGTTGGCGATGGAGAGATCCTGGTTGTGGAACTCCCCTTCGGTGGCGTCGATGAGGAGGACGCAGATGTTCGCGCGCTCGATCGCTCGGCGCGTGCGCAGCGAGGAATAGAACTCGATGCCATCGCTGATCTTCGTCTGGCGCCGGAGGCCGGCCGTGTCCACGAAGATGAGCTTGCGCCCGTGGTAGTTCATCGGCGTGTCGATCGCGTCGCGCGTCGTGCCGGCGATGTCGCTCACCACCAGGCGCTCCTCACCGAGCAGCTTGTTCACGAACGACGACTTGCCCACGTTCGGCCGCCCGACGACGGCGACGCGGAGCGCGTCCTCGTCCTCGGGCACGCTCTCGGGCAGACGATTCACGACCTCGTCGAGCAGGTCTCCGGAGTTCTTTCCGTTGATCGCCGACACCGGGAAGGGATCCCCCGCGCCAAGGCGATAGAACTCGTAGAAGTCCGTCTTCGCGGGATCGTCCACCTTGTTGGCGACCAGCAGCCACGGCTTGCCCGACGAGCGGAGCATGTCCGCCACCTTGGCGTCGCTCGGATGCACGCCGATCTGCGCGTCCACGACGAAGAGAAAGAGATCCGCTTCTTCCACGGCCGTGGCCACCTGACGCCGGATCTCGAGATCCATCGGCAGATGCGGATCGTCCGAGAGGCCGCCCGTGTCCACGAGCCAGAACGACCGGCCATTCCACTCCGCTTTGGAGAAGTGGCGGTCGCGCGTGGTGCCCGCCTCCTCGGAGACGATCGCCTCGTCCTCGCCGATGATGCGATTGAAGAGCTGGGACTTGCCCACGTTCGGGCGCCCGATCAGGGCGACGACGGGGGCGCTCATGCGGCGCTCCGGCCGGAGAGCTGGGGCTCACCTTCGTGCGCGAGCACGTCGATGAAGTCGTACGATGGATATACCGGCATTGGTAGCGTTTCACGGAGCGCGATGAAGCGCTCCTCGTCGAGGAAGAGGCCGTCGTCGTTGATCGTCTCGGCGGGAATCAGCGCGAGATCGAGATCGTGACGATCGGCAAGAGCACGGCGGATGTCGGCCCCTACGAGGAGCCCCGCCGTCGTGGTGGTGGGACCAAACAGGGAGTTCTCGGTCGGAATGAGAGTGAATCGCGCGCCGGTGTGCTCGGCGATCGCGTCGAGCAGCTCGGGCATGAGCGTGGCCATGGACACGCCGGTCACCACCCCGATGCGCTTGCCGTCGAGACGCGGAAGATCGGCGACGCCGGCCTTCACGCGCTCCCGCAGGCTGGCAACTGCGCCGACGCCATTCTCGATCTGGGAGAAATCCCCATAGTGCTCGGCGGCCGGAAGCGGATGATCCGACAGCAGGTACAGCTCGTCGGAGCCGAACACCCACCGGTCGCCTCTCTCGGCGAGCGCGCGCGCTTCCCACCGTTCCACGGCGTCGAGAATGCGGCCGGCATTCTCGGCATCCATCGGACGACCGTTGTAGAGATGGGAGAACTGCGTCACGCCGACCGGTACGAGCGCCACGCTGAGCACGGCGTCGCCGAGGTTCCACAGATCGGTCAGGGACGCCTCGAGGATGTCGCCGTCATTGAGGCCCGGTACGATCACCATCTGGGCGTGGAACTGGATGCCCCCGGCGGCGAGGCGGGTGAGCTGCTCCACGATGTTGGGGACGCGCGGATTGTTGAGCAGGACCTTCCGGGCTTCCCACGGGGTCGCGTGGACGGAGACGTACAGCGGCGACAGGCGGTACTCGAGGATCCGCTGGATGTCGCGCTCCTTCACGTTCGACAGCGTCGCGAAGTTGCCGTAGGCGAACGAGAGCCGATAGTCGTCATCGCGCACGTAAAGCGGCTTCCGAAGGCCCTTGGGCAGCCCCTCGATGAAGCAGAACTCGCAGCGGTTCGCACAGCGGCGGATGGTGGGCGGCTCGAGCTCCACACCGAGGGGGTCGCCCTCGGGACGCTCGACCTCGTAGACGATCTCCTCTCCGTCGGGGAGCCGAGCCTCGATCACCAGCTCGTCGTCGGCGGTGAGAAACTCCCAGTCCAGGAAGTCCGCCAGCTCGCGGCCGTTCACGGTCAGGAGCTCGGTGCCGGGGACCATCCCCATCTCGTCGCAGATGCTTCCCGGTACAACTCGACTGACGCGAACCATGAATCTCGTGGCCTCCCAGCCTCCTGCATTGCGACGGGGGAAGACCACACGAGGTGAGGTTCTTCCCCCAGAATTCAACTGGAGCGCGCTGGGCTCCATCTCATCCAAACTAAGAGCTAGAAGCACGGAAATCAAGTAGAATTCAGCACTTCGGTCGCTTGCAGTCTCGCACTTTCTGAGCTGCGAGCACATGCCGCGGGCACAGGCGAAACGGCGGCGGCCGAAGCGACGAAGGCGCCCGTCTCTCGACGGGCGCCTTCGATCTCGTGCAGCAGATGTGCCTCGCGCAGCTCTCAGTCCGCGATCGTGTAGCGGTACGCGATGGCGTTGGTCGCCGGCACGGTCACGCTGAACTTCGTGCTCTTTCCAGGCGTGAGCGGCTCGGTGGTGACCGTCTGCGTGCCGACGACCGCACCGGACTTGTCGAGCGCCTCGAACTTGAGGGTGACGGCCTTGGGTGGCAGCTTGGACGCCGCCGCCGGCTTCGCCGGGGCCTTCCCTTTGGCGGGCCGGCCGGACGCGTCCGCTGCGTCGATCTTGTCCCGACGGTCCAGCACCGTGCCGGCCATGACGAGCTGCTTCTCCGATGGGCTGAACTCGCTGAACGTCACCTCCACCGGAAGCTTGTTGCCCCGGTTGTACCAGGTGAGCGTTGAATCGTTGTACGCCGCCGCGACGGACGTCTTCTTCCCAGCCTGCGCCGCTTTCGCGAGCTCCAGGTAGGCGCGCGCACCCAGGTTGTAGTTCTCGGGATTCCCCGGGTCCACCGCGACGAGACGGCTCACGATCGGGCTCACGCGATCGTTCTGCCCCAGCGCCAACAGGACCACGGCCTCGTTGAACAGCGCGTCGCGGTTGTAGGGGTTCTGCGCCAGCGTCGCGTCGAAGAGCTTCGCGGCGTCCGCGTTCTTGTTCGTGCGCGCCGCGTTGACGGCCGAGTTGAGCAGATCCTGGTACTCGTACTGCGTCGGATTGGCGATCAGCGGCTCGTAGCTCTTCACGAAGGCCGCCGTGTCTCCCGCCAGCAGTACCGCGGTCTGGTAGCTCTGACGGCCGCCGTAGCTGTACGAGCCCTTCGTGCCCGGGACGGCCAGCAGATCGCCGTACGCCTGCGCCGCTTTGCGCGCTGCGGCCGCCTTGTCGGCGGGCGACGACGCCGACTGCGCGTTGTTGAGATAGACCGATCCGACGTTGGCCAGCATCTGGCGGCGTACGTCGCGATACGTGCTGTCCTTCTCGGCGATCGTGGCGGCCTGGCTCCAGAACTTCACCGCCTGGTCGTTGTTGTTGCGCTTGGCGGCCACGCTGCCGAGGACCATCACGCCGTAGGGCGAGCCCGGATACAGCCGGTTGGCCTGCGTGGCGTAGATCTCGGCCGAGTCGAGCTTGTCGGCGTTGAGGGCGTTGATCGCGTTGTTGGCGAGGTCGAGATAGTACTTCTGCCCGCCGCGATAGTACGCCGTGAAGTCGGCGCAGTTCGGCTTGGCGGTCTCGACGATCCTGAACAGCGAATCCACCGATCCGACGAGGTCGATCGGCGCATCGGCGTTGGTGGCGAAGCCCACCTCGCCGCGACGCGGATTCGCGCCGACGCCCTGATTGAGCCAGAGGCTCAATGCCTCGCCGAGCACGTACGCGCGAGCGGTCGGATCCTCGCCCTTGTCGGCCGACTCGAGCGTCTTGACGGCCTCCTTGAGCTTCGCGGTCGCAACCGGTCCGGTCGCGGCCTGACGCGCCAGGTCAAAGCTGAGGGACGCTCGGGCGGTGTTGCCCTTGAGCGCGTCGCCGATGTCGCAGGTGGGCTTGGCGGGCGCCTGCGCGCCCAGCGTGGCGGCGGCGACGACGAGTGCGCCGGCCGCGGACAGAGTCTTACCGAGCAGAGCCATCAGAGGTCTCTCCTGAGTGGGTCGGTGTGCCGGTGAGGCCTACCGGATGCGCGCTTCGGGTACCCGCACGGCCTGGAGGCGTTCCGCCGCGCCCAGCGCAAGCTGGTAAATATCGGCGGCCCGCCGGCCGGTCGCCAGGGCAACCCGCTGGACGTCGTCGAACTCCGGCTTGGCCCGGGTGCCGCCGTCCGGCAGCATCACGATCTTCACGCGAAGGCTGTGCCCGAAGAGCTCGATCTGGCCCTCTCGCCGAGGCAGCGCGAGCCGGCTGGCGGCGGTCCGGCGCACGCCGATCGACGTCGTCTCGGCGAGGAGCAGTGCCTCGAGTCGCGCGGCATCCTCCGGCCGCGCGAGCACTTCGATCCGCATCCCCGGACGCCCTTTCTTCATCGTGGTGCCGAGCAGCACGACGTCGAGCGCTCCCTCGGCTCGCGCGCGGTCGGCGACGGCGGCGAGATACTCGGGCGACATGTCGTCCACGTCGCATGCGAGCAGAAGAATCTCCTCTCGATTCCCATTCGGCGCCGTCGGACTCACATCCGCGAGGATCACGCGGAGCGCGTTGGCGCGCCCGGGAAAGTCCTTGGTGCCGGCTCCGTAACCGCTCCGAACCGGGATGTACTCGTCAGGCGGCGGACCGGACGAGAGCACGCGAACGATTGCCGCGCCCGTGGGTGTGACGAGCTCTCCAGCGCCCTCGGGTCCCGGTCGAACCGCGTGCCCCTCGAGCAGCTTCAACGTCGCCGGCGCGGGCACCGGCAGGAGACCGTGCGCCGCCTTCACCGTCCCATCGCCCGTGCGGAGCGGGCCGCATCGGACGTCTTCCACGCCCAGCTCGGCGAGCCCCCAGATCACCCCGACGACGTCGAGGATCGCATCGACGGCTCCCACCTCGTGCAGATGCACCTTTTCAGGTGGCAGACCGTGGATCTCTCCTTCCGCGGTGGCGATCGCCCAGAAGGCGGCATCGGCACGAGCACGCACGTGCTCGGGCGCGCCCGAGCGAGCCACCAGCTCGCGGATTTCCCTGATGTGCCGACCGTGCGGCTGCGCTGGAATCTCGAAGTCCACCTTCCAGCACACGAGCTCCCCGCGCAGCACCTCGCGAATGTCGACGCGCACGTCGTCGAGGCCAAGCTTGGCGGGCAATGCGCGCAGCCACTCCGCATCCAGGCCCACGCCGAGGAGAGCGCCGAGCGTCATGTCGCCGGCGATGCCGCTGAACGGGTCGAGGATGGCGGTGCGCATGCGAGAAGCTTACTCGGTGAAACGGTGAACCGTGAATCCACATCAGAAGCGGTACGACGCTCCGCTGCCGGTATTGAACACCAGCACCTCGGCATCTCGTGGAACGCGGCCTTCACGGACGAGCAGATCGAGCACGCCGAGCGCGCACCCGCCTTCGGGAGCGGCATCGACGCCGGAGCTGCGACTGAGGCGGAGGGTCTCCAGTCTGATCACCTGCTCGCTCACGGACGCGGCGTCACCACCGCTCTCGTACAATGCGCGCAGGATCAGGCGGTCACCGAGGGGACCCGGCACGCGCAGACCGCTCGCATGCGTCTCGGGGTTTTCCCACGGCGTGGCCCGATCCGCACCGGCGTGGAAGGCGCGCACCATGGGCGCGCAGCCATCGGCTTGCGC
>JBJMNM010000109.1:0-2522 GCA_045804305.1 Gemmatimonadaceae bacterium
ATCAAGAAGGCGCTCAAGCGCGAGGGGCACAACGCCGCCTCGCCGCGGAAGCTCGCTCGCCACACGAAGGCGACGGCGCGCAGCCGCACGGCCTCCCAGCGTTCGGCTGCGGCCCGGAAGGGCGCGGAGACGAAAGGCGCGCGGGGACGGTCGATCGCTGCTCGCAAGGCGGCACGTACGCGGTCCCGGCGCAGCGCCTGACCGCGGGCAGGCGGTGACATTCCACGCGTAGTAGTGACCACCAGCATGCGAGGTCGCCATGGCACTCTCATTGAGCTCCCCCGCGTTTCCGAATCAGGGCGAGATCCCGGAGGCCCACACCTGTGACGGGGCCAACACGCACCCTCCCCTCGCGTGGACCGGCACACCGGCCGGGACGCGGAGTTTCGTGTTGATCGTGGACGATCCGGACGCGCCGGATCCCAGAGCACCCACTCACACCCACGTGCACTGGGTACTTCACGATATTCCCCCGTCGGTCGCGGGACTTCCGTCGGGCCAGGGGATTCCGACCGGCGCGCGCGAAGGGCTGAACGGCTGGAAACAGCGCAGCTACGGCGGGCCGTGTCCACCGACTGGAAGGCACCGCTACTTCTTCAAACTGTACGCGCTCGACAAGACACTCGGCGAGCTCGACACGCCGACGAAGGACGATGTGGAACAGGCGATGCGCGGTCACGTGCTCGAGCAGGCGGAGCTCGTCGGAACGTACGAGCGCGTGACCGCCGGCAGGAGATGAGCGCGACGCTTGACACCGGTGATGACCGACGCTTCGTCTCGTCCGCTCACCTGCGATTCAAGTCGTCCTCGGAAACAACGCCGAGGAAGGGTAGCGTCTGGCGCAGCCGAGTACCTCGCTCGCCGGGGTTCCGCAGGCGGGCGGGCGTGGCCGTGTCCAGAATTCGTCTCCATTCATCCAGTTCCTTTCGTTCTCTCCCCGAGGCTTTGCTCCATCGATCCTGAATGCGTGCGCGCGCAACGAGCGACGCATCACGCGCCAGGCGATCCGCGATCTTTTTGCCTAGGGCCAGCGAGCGCGCATCGTAGTCTCCGTGCATGCAGATGTTGCGTTTTTTCCCACGGCGGCTGCGGAGTGCTCGCCGCATCGCAGCCGTCATCCTCGTGTGCAGCGTCGGCGGCACGCTCGTCGCGGTCGTGGCGGTGCAAGCTGCGACGCGAACGGGTGCGAGCGCAGGTCGGAAGGTGACTCGATGAGCCGCCCCAGCGGGATATTGACCGCGTTGCTCGCGGCCGTGCTGTTCGGCCTGAGCGCGCCGTTCGCGAAGCTCCTCCTGCGTGACGCGTCGCCGCAGCTCCTCGCCGGGCTGCTCTACGCCGGCTCGGGACTGGGGCTGTTCGTCGTCTGGCTATTTCGGCGGACGCGGCATTCGGCGACCGAGGCGCCGCTCACACGCGCGGACATGCCGTGGCTCGCCGGCGCCATCGCGGCGGGCGGCGTCGCGGGACCACTGCTGCTGATGACTGGGCTCGTCCGCACCCCCGCATCGGCCGCGTCGCTCTTGCTGAACCTCGAGGGAGTGTTCACGGCGCTTCTCGCCTGGTTCGTCTTCCGCGAGAACTTCGACCGGCGCATCGCGGTCGGGATGGCGGCGATCCTCGCGGGTGGTGCGGTGCTCTCCTGGGAAGGGCGTCTTGCGTGGGGCGGCGCGACGGGACCCCTGCTCGTCGCCGCGGCATGCCTGGCGTGGGCGGTGGACAACAACCTGACGCAGAAGGTCTCCGCCGGCGACCCTGTGCAGATTGCCATGATCAAGGGGCTTGTGGCGGGGGCCGTGAACACCGGCATCGCACTCGCCCTCGGCGCTCATCTGTCGGGCGGTGCACGCGTACTGGGGGCGATGCTGCTCGGGTTCCTCAGCTACGGCGTGAGCCTCGTCCTCTTCGTCCTCGCGCTCCGCCAGCTCGGCACGGCGCGCACCGGCGCGTACTTCTCCACCGCGCCATTCGTCGGGGCGGTGGTGTCGCTGGCGGTGTTTCGAGAGCGGCCGACGGTCGCGCTTGTCGCCGCGGCGGCCCTCATGGGGCTCGGGGTCTGGCTGCACCTGACCGAGCAGCATGAGCACGAGCACCACCACGACGCCATTGAACACGAACACGCGCACGTGCACGACACGCATCACCAGCACGCGCACGGCCCAGGCGACCCGGCGGTCATGGATCCGGTGCCGCACTCGCACCGGCACCACCACACGTCGATGGTGCATACCCACGCGCACTATCCCGACCTGCATCACCGGCACGGCCATGACTGACCGGAGCCCTAGGGGTGGCGACCATCCCGCGTCCAGATTGACGGATCTTCGAGTCCGAGCCGCCAGTATGCCACGCGTTGTACGCCGAGTTCACGCACGACGCGCCGCAGTTCGTGAAGGAGCTCGGCGTCGGTGACCCAGAGCTCCCAGAAAATCCCACCGGCCACGCTCCAACGGAGTGCTTGCATTTCCACGTGGCCTGTCACTTCGTTATTTCGCGACGCGGCATGCCGCGAGCTTCGCCGTCAG
>JBJMNM010000110.1:0-2971 GCA_045804305.1 Gemmatimonadaceae bacterium
CCCGGACGTGCACCTCCGCCGGATCGGCGTGGCGAACCAGACGACGATGCTCGCCAAGGAGTCGTTGGCGATCGGCGAAGAGGTGGGGCAGGCGATGGCGAGGGCGCGCGGCGCCGACGCGCGTCGTGCGGACTTCCGCACCTTCGACACGATCTGCAGCGCGACGCAGGAGCGGCAGGACGCGGTGCTGGCGCTGCTCGAGGAGCCGCTGGACGCGATGGTGGTGATCGGCGGATTCAACTCGAGCAACACGATCTCGCTGGCCGCGCTGTGCGCCGAGCGAGTGCCGACGTATCACATCGAGGATGCGGCGGGGCTCGACCCGGAGGCGGGAACGGTGCACTTTCGCGTGGCCGGCGTGAGGCACGTCGAGGAGACGCGCGGGGGCTGGCTGCCGACCGGCCGCCCGGTGCGCGTGGGTGTGACCGCGGGCGCGAGCACGCCGAACAACAAGATCGGCGAGACGGTCGCGCGGATATTGGCGACCCGGGGATTGGTGTACGAGACGGTTTGAAGCGGACGGCGCCGAACTCGTCGTCCTGAGGGAGCGAAGCGATCGAAGGACCCGTAGGTGCAATGCCTTCGCTTCGCTCAGGACGACATCATGCGGGAGTGCCTGAGACCGGGTACCCTTTACACTGCACCTTCTTACCAACCTGCGCCGCGCTTTTTTTTCAACGCCGCGTCACTCCGCCGAACGCCGTTGACAGGATGTCCCTCTTTTTTGGCTCGTACGTCGCCCTCGGCGACTCCATGTCGATCGATCTCTACCCGGCGCTCGACGCCGGGGAGATCGACGTCGCGGTAGCACTGGAGCGCGACCCGCACGCGGGGAGCGTGGCGCCGCTCGGCGCCGCGGCACTGCTCTATCAGAACGACGACGCCCGTTACCCGGAGGATCAGGGTGCCGACCTGGTGTCGCGGTATCCGGGCATCACGCTCCAGAACCTGGCGTCGGACGGCGCAACCATCGGCGACGTGTTCGGAGAGCAGCTTCCGCAGCTCGAGGAAAGTGACGAGCCAACCCTGATCACGCTCACGGCGGGAGGGAACGATCTGCTGAGCGCGATGTCCAACAAGCCGCGCCTGTCGCTGCTCGAGGCGATCGCCCGGGATGTCGCCGAAGCGTACGAGTTCCTGCTCGACGCCGTGCGGCGCGCGCGGCCCAACGCGCTCGTCCTGCTGACAACGATCTACGATCCTTCGGACCGGATCGGCCGGATTCCCGGCGTGCTCGAGGACGTGGGCACGCTGCCGCTGCACGTCCTGGACGGTCTCAACGCGCACATCCGTACGCTCGCTCGAGGCACGCCGAACGTGGCGCTGGCGGACGTATACGCCCACTTCCTGGGCCATGGGGCGAGCGTGCCCGAGCCGGAGCGGTGGTACTGGCGGCGGTCGCTCATCGAGCCGAACGCGGTGGGCGCGAACGAGATCCGGCGCGTGTGGCGCGACACCCTGGACGAAGCGGAGCTGCGCGGATGATCTCGCCGCCGGTCCGCGCGCCACATGCCTCACTCGCTGCCTGGAAGGCGCTGCGCGCCTCGGGCGCCGACCGCGGCGTGCTCGTCACGCTCGTACGCGCCGAGGGCGCCTCGAAACCGGTCGGTGCGCATCTCGCCCTCGCTGACGACGGACGCGCGTTCGGCAGCGTGACGATCGGTGGCTGCGCCGACGGCCGCGCGCTGGTTGCCGCGGCGCGGGTCCGCGAGAGCGGCGAGCGCGAGCTGCTGACCGTACCGCTGGGCGAGGAAGACGCCCTCGCGCTTGGCCTCGGCTGCGCGGGCGATGTGGAGCTGCTGGCGGAGCCGGTATCGCTGGCCGCCGCGAGCCCCGTGGCGCAGGCGTACGAAGCCGCCGAAGCGGCGCTCGATGGCGGGGCGCGCGCCGCGCTCGTCACGCCGCTGGGTGGCGCGCTCGGCCGGCTGCTCGTGCGCGAGGACGGCGCACGCGCCGGCACCACGGGAACCGCCGAGCGCGATCAGGGCGCGGCGGCACTCGGGCTCACCGCGCTGCGCGGTGGAACGGAGAATGGCGTGCAAGAGCTGGATGGCGAGCGGTGGCTGGTTCAGCTCCTCACGCCGACGCGAACGCTGCTCATCGTGGGCGCCACCGAGATCGCCGCGGCGCTGTGCACGCTCGCGGCACCGCTGGGGTGGCGCGCGGTGTTGATCGATCCCCGCGACGACGTGCTCGCCGAGCCGCGATTCACCGCCGCCACCGAGCGTCATGCGGCCCTGCCGGCGGACATCGTGGCGGCGCGGCTGGGCGGGCCGAGCACCGCGGTGGTGGTGGTCGCGCACGACTACAAGGTGGAGATCCCGGTGCTGCGCGTGGCGCTCCATGCCGGCGCGCCCTACGTCGGCCTGCTCGGAAGCCGGAAGCGCGCCGCCGCGGTCCGCGAGCTGCTCGCCGACGACGGCGTGAGCGTCGCGGAGCTGGACACGCTGCGCACGCCGATCGGCCTCGCGATCGGCGCACAGGGCGCGGCGGAGATTGCCGTGAGCATTCTTGCCGAACTGATCGCGACCTGGCGAGGCGTGCGTCCTGTCGTCGCAGGGGAAACGCCGTGAGGGAAGCGCCGAGCTATCTCGCTCTCGTCGTCGCGCACTATCGGCGGCCGAGCAATCACCGAGCGCTCGCGTCGCCGACGCACGTGCACGAAGGGGTGAACCAGCTCTGCGGCGATCGCGTGCGGATGGAGGCGGAGGTCCGCGAGGGAGCGGTCGTCGACGCGGCCTTCGCGGCGAGCGCGTGCGCCATTGCGACGGCATCGGCGTCGCTGCTCACGGAGCGGGTGCGTGGCAGCCGCGTGGAGGAGGTGCTGCAGCTCAGCGCGTCCTCAGCAATCACCGCGCTGGGTGATGGCGTTCCCGCTGGACGCCACGCATGCGCATCGCTCGCGCTCCGCGTCCTCCAGCAGGCGCTCGCTTCGTCGACGTGATCGCCGGTCTCCTGCTCGCGGCGGGAC
>JBJMNM010000111.1:0-2705 GCA_045804305.1 Gemmatimonadaceae bacterium
CACGATCTTGATGATCTCCCCGCCGTAGGCGTCGAAGGTCTTCACCCTGCCCTTGGGTACACGGATCTCATGGCCGTCCTCGAAGCGGAGCACGACCACGGGATGCTCGAGGTTGATGTACGCCTTGCGGAGCCTGGAGGGGGCGGGGGGCATTCGAATCCGGTGAACCGTGAACCGTGAACCGTGAACCGTGAACCGTGTCCGTCAGAAGGACAGTCATCAGTCGAGTACATCGATGCGACTCGACTGACGACTCTCTACCGGGTTACTGAGTACAGACCACTGGGGTGTCCGAGTGCGGATTCGCCGCATTCGGTCTCGCTCCCGGAGGACTCCCGACTCGACTCAGCCTCTCCTGCTACTGTTCTCGTGCACGTGCAGCTCCTTCGCTGCGCTCCGATGACGACCGTTCACCATTCACCGTTCACGTGACTACCAGTTTCTCGTGAGTGTACCGCTTCCACAGCTGCTTCGCGAGGATCTCGTCGATCGCCTCGACGGCGGCTTCGAGCTCCGCGTCGCTCGTGTAGAAGTGCGGCGCGACGCGGATGCCGGCGCCCGGACGATAGTCCACGATCACGTCGCGAGCGAGCAGCACCTGTGCGACCTCGCGCGCATGCGGGACGTCGAACGCCACGGTACCTCCGCGCCGCGCCGGATCGCGCGGCACCGTCACCGGGAATCCCCGCGCGTCCGCCAGCTCGATCAGCCGTGACGTCTGGCGCAGGCTCTTGGCGCGCACCGCATCCATTCCCGCCTCGCGAAGCAGTCGCGGGCCGGCGGTGGCGGCGAACAGCGCAGGAATGACCGGTGTGCCGCCGAGCCATCGCCATGCGCCGTCGGCGTAGTCCATCTCCGGCTCGAAGGCGAACGGATGGCGATGCGCCTGCCAGCCGGTAAGCGACGGTCGCACGTCCGCGCTGACCTCCGGATGGACCCACAGGAAGCATCCACCCGGCCCGCCGCAGAGCCACTTGAGGACGCCGCCGGTGAGGAAATCGGCGCCCATCGCGTGCACGTCCATCGGCAGCACCCCCACCGAGTGATACGCGTCGAGCGAGACGAGCGCCCCCACGCGATGCGCGTGCGCGCAGATCTTCGCGGCGTCGAGCACGAACGCAGACCGGAACAGGACGTGCGAGACGGCGACGAGTCGCGTGCGCTCGTCGATCGCCGCGATCAACCGGCGCTCGTCCACGCTCACGCCGTCGTCGCTCGGCACCACCACCACGCGCGCACCGAGCCGCGTCGCAAGCTCGCTGTAGACGTAGCGCACGGAGGGAAAGTCCAGCTCCGTCATCACGATGGTATCGCGCCCACGGCCGTACTCGAGCGCGGAGAGCACCTGTGCCTGGGCGATCGACACGTTGGGGACCATCGCCACCTCGCCGGGCTTCGCGCCGATCAGCGGCGCGATCTCGTCGCCCACCGCGACCGGCATGGACCACCAGCCCTGCGCCCACGCTCGCACTCCGCGCGTCGCCCACTGTTGGGCGTACTCGGCCAACTGCTCGGGCACGGCCCGCGGCATGGCGCCGAGCGAGTTGCTGACCAGATAGGTGGTCGAGCCGAGGATCGGAAACTCGGGGCGGAAGCGGAGCAGCGCGTCCATCATGCGCGCACGGCGCGGGCCCGCCGCGAAGGACTGGTGACCGCGAAGACGAGCGCGGCGGCGAGCACGATGAGCGCGGCCGCGATCCACTCCCCTGGCTGCAGGCTCCAGAGCAGCCACGCGATCACGCCGAGCGCGAGCCAGGGCGCCACGCGCATACCGGGGACCTTGAATGGAATGCCGCCGCCCTCCACGCCTCGCCTGCGCAGCTCCACGGCGGCAAGACAACACGCACCATACATCAGCAGAATGGTGGCGTTCGCGGCCACGGCCAGCACCTCGAAGTTGGCGAACAGCGCGAGCAGGATCACGAGCGCCGTCTGCACGGCGATCGCCACGTGCGGCGTGCGCCAACGGGGATGCACGGCCGCGAGCGGCGCGGGAAGGAACCCGTCGCGGCCGAAGGCGAACAACATGCGCGGCACGGCCAGCGTCATGCCGCTCACGTAGCCGAACATGGAAACCACCGAGCCGACGAGAATCAGCTGCCGGCCCGCCGGTCCCATCGCCGCGGCCGCGGCCGACGCGAGCGGCGTCGGATCTCCCGCGAGCCTGCTGCCGAGCAGTCCCTGCGCTACCATCTGGGCGCTCACGTACAGCAGGGCGATCGTCCCCATCGCGCCGAAGATCGCGCGCGGCACGGTGCGCGATGGGTTCACCACCTCGCCGCTCGGCACGAGCGCGCTCTCGATTCCCAGGAACGCGAAGAGCAGGAGGATCGACGCACGCGCCACCGAGCCGCTCGTCGGTGTCACGGTCCACGCCAGGTTTTCACGCCGCATGAAGAATGCGCCGACCACGATGAGGAGCACGAGCGGAGTCAGCTTCGCGATCGTGGCCACCGTGTTGAAGCGCGTCACGCCGCGCACGCCCCGTGCGTTGGCGATTGCCAGCGCCGCGAGCACGGCGACCAGCGCGATGCGCTTGCCCAGCACGCCGATCGACGGCGCGAGCGCCAACAGGGCGTCCCCGAAGAATGACGAGACGGCCGCAAACGCGAAGGTGATACCGACCCACAGCAGCGCACCGCTCATGAAGCCGACGAATGGGCCGAACGCCGTTTCCACGTAGGCATACGGCCCGCCGGTCATGC